>CAZRLV010000338.1:0-4088 GCA_964600955.1 uncultured bacterium | reverse complement strand
GGCGCTGCTTTGGCTTTGAGGGCAAAGGCTTATAACCATCCTGAGCTTGAAATTGAGCTTAATCTTTAAGCAGATCTGGACCATGTCAAAGGAGACCCCCAGGCTTTAACAGCCGCCATCCTATTCGTTCTTGAAAACAGTGTCGAAGCTATGTCAGGCGCAGGAAGAATTTGCATTCAATCCACCAGGCTTGATTCAAAATCTGGTGCCCCTGTTGCCAGTGACCTCCCCCAGGACTGGTTAGAAATATCCATAGTCGATTCGGGTCCTGGCATGGATGCCGTCTCACTCGCGCTCGCCGTCGACCCTTTTTTCACCACGCATGAGTCCAAGAAAAATGCAGGTCTGGGGCTAAGCCGGGCCTATAGCATTGCCCGCGCCCACGGGGGACGAATTCGGCTCCAAAGTAGGGTTCAGGAAGGAACTACAGTGGGATTTATTCTACCACTCAACAAAATGACTTGAAGTGAAGTTTAGAACTTTTACGCCATTTAGACTATACATGACATTTGTATCACACTATACTTGATTTGGGGCAGCTATGTTAAGACAAAGTATTCTTCTCGTTGACGACGAAGAGGTTTTGATTCGAGCTCTGCGCGGGCTTCTCAGGGATGAGCGCTACCAAATAATGAGCGCTAACAGCGGCAAAGAGGCTCTTGCATTGGTTTCCAAACATTCCTTTGCCACAATCATCGCTGACCAGCGTATGCCTAAAATGTCTGGGTCCGACCTACTTGAAGAGGTGCGCTTTGTCTCTGAGGACACCGTACGCGTCATTCTTTCAGGTTTTAGCGATCTGAATATGATGATGGATGTTCTTTACCAGGGGCGAATCTATCTCTACCTTAAAAAACCCTGGGAAGAAGAACAACTCCTTGGAGCCCTTCGCCAATCTATTTTACAGTACGAGGTAACCCGCGCCTCGAAAATAAAAACTCTGCCCATGAACTATGTCCAAACCTCAAAGCTACGCGACCAGGGCCTACTCTCTCCCCTTGAGAACCAGTCATCTACCCTCGGAATATTCTCAGAAATTCTATCCCTGACCCCCTCTCCCGCTCTCATGATCAATGATGAGGGGCAAGTCCTATTCATAAACCAGGCCGCACGCTTAGTTTTTACAACTTATAGTGAATTGATGGAACCTCTTGATATCCGTGAAATCCTCGAGCCTGCCCTCCTTGACCCCTTGGAAACCTTCCTGGGTTCAAATGAGAGCGAAACCAGGCATGAAACCTCGGGTGGAATCGTCGCAATGACTCGCCTAATCGCCCCTGAGCAACCCCCGACTTTTTGCTTGAGATACTTTATTGATGACAACAAACTAGAAACCGATTCGGAGTCCTGAACATGCAAAAATCCCAGGCCAAAAAAGTGCTAACAACCGGGGAAGTCGGCGCATATTGCGGGGTCAGTTTTCGCACCGTGATCCGCTGGATCGAAAAAGGGCGCCTTAAAGCCTATAAACTCCCTGGACGCGGAGATCACCGTATTCCAGTTCAGAACTTCATCCAGTTTCTAGAGACCAACCAAATCCCTATACCCGCAGATCTAAACCCTGGAGGACGCCGAGTTCTCGTCGTAGAAGACAACCCGCAAATGTCACGCTCCATTCAGAGATTGCTCAGTGACTCAGGCTATGAGATTCGAACGGCTGCAGAAGGACTTCAGGCTGGAATCCTCCTTGCCAGTTGGCTTCCGGCAGTTATGACTCTCGATCTTAAGCTACCTGGTCTATCAGGCCAAAAGGTTCTTGAATTTGTAAAGGGACATGAAGCCCTGGGTGGGCTGAAAATTCTTGTTCTTTCAGCCCTACCTATCCCTGAACTGCAAAAAACTTTAGAACAGGGAGCCGACGATTTCTTGCAAAAACCCTTTAAAAATGAAGCTTTACTGAGTAAGATTGGAGCGCTCAGCTTCGGTGAGAGAGTCACGGAAGGAGTCTCTTATGGATAATCCCGGACCCATTTCACCCATGACAATTCTGGCCGTGGAAGGCACCCCTGGAGATCTGCGTCTCCTCAAAGAAGCTCTTAAGAATGAGGGGATTGAACATCACCTCGACTGTGCCACAAACGGCGTTATAGCGCTTGAGATGCTCGACAAGAAACGGGATTCTCCGCCCGATCTCATCCTTCTCGATCTAAATCTTCCGCGAAAAAGCGGCCATGAAGTTCTTGAAGTCATTAAAAACGACCCGGACCTGCAACGCATTCCGGTAGTCATTCTCTCCACTTCACGATCTACTGAAGATGTCTCTAAATGTTATGATCTTTATGCTAATTCTTATCTAGTAAAACCCTTTGATTATGATGATTTTGTAATGGTCGTGAGATCTATAAAGATCTATTGGCTCAAAACTTCGGCTCGACCCAATGAAGCTTATGCAGTACAGTCGGTCTCTCTCCACTCACCTGAGATTCCGTAACAAGCCATCACCACAGACAGACGCAAAAAAGAAGCCCAACTCATGAACCTGACTCTAAACACGAGTATTCCCGGTGCCCATGAGTCTGTTCTCCTGAAAATTCTGATTATTGAGGATAATCCTGGAGACACCCGTCTTCTCGAAGAGGTCTTACGCGAGGCCCATCAAAACGGCAATTTTGGAGCCTTCGAAACCTTATGCTTTGAGCGCCTCTCCGAGGGGTTGAGCTGTATCGCAGACGGTGGGATTAATCTCATCATCCTGGATCTAAATCTCCCCGACAGCAATGGATTTGAAACCTTTGAATCTGTATTGCAAAATGCGCGATCGATTCCAATTCTAGTGCTCACTGGAAATGATCAGGATTCTCTGGGACTCAGAACCGTACAGGCCGGTGCACAAGATTATCTGGTCAAAGGACAGACAGAGCCTGGACGAATCATTCGCAGCATCCTTTACGCTCTGGAACGGCAGCAGCTTCTGGATCGACTCAAGGCGAATCAAAAAGAGCTTGAAGACAGTCATACGCGCCTACACTCGATTTTGTCCACCAGCTCAGATGGCATCCTGATTGTTGATCAATCCATGCGCATTCGGTTTGCCAATCCGGCCGCCGGCTCCATTTTCGCAAGAACACCAAAAGAGCTGACCGGTAGTACTGTAGACTTTCCCATCCAGCCCGGAACCTGTGAGATCAATCTAAACTCCGAGAAAGATGAAGCGCGCTGGGCTGAATTGGTGGTGGGAGAGATTGATTGGGACGGTCGTAGCGCCCATCTTGTCTCTATCAGAGACATCAGCGAGCGCAAAGCCATGGAAAACCGCTTGCGTCATTCTCAAAAAATTGAGGCCCTTGGCCGGCTGGCTGGAGGGGTGGCCCATGAATTTAATAATCTCCTAGCCATCATTGGGGGCTTCAATCAATTGGTACTTAGATCAGATTCTTTGAACGACTCACGACCCTGGCTTAGAAAGATTCACACCGCTGTTAAGCGCGGAACCGAGTTAGCCACCCAGCTCCTGGGTTTTACGCGCCAGGGCAAATATGAGCCCGAGCCTATCTGCCTCAATGAAATTCTGGAAAGCACCCTTGAAATGGTCAGCCCTACAGTTAAGCGCACCGTCAAGCTCGAGAAAAACCTGGCCTCCTCGCTCAGCACTGTAATGGCAGATCATAGTCAGATGGAGAGTGTGTTTGTAAACCTCTTTATCAACGCCGATGACAGTATGACCGAGCAAGGTGAATTGAAAGTTTCTTCTTCCAATGTCCACTTAAGTGCTGACCAGACTTCCCAATACCCCTGGCATTTCCCTCCTGGAGACTATGTTTGTGTCGCCGTCAGCGACACCGGAACTGGGATGTCCCCTGAAGTCCTGGAGAGAATCTTTGAACCATTTTACACCACCAAGAAGCAGGGAAAAGGTACAGGTCTCGGACTGGCCACAGTCTATGGAATTATCAAAAATCATGGGGGACATATTGTTTGTGAAAGCCAAATTTCCAGCGGAACAAGCTTTAGCCTCTATTTCCCGGTTACCGAAAAGAAAGCAATGACCTTACCGGCCTATTTAGAGTCAGAAGCCCAGTCCAAACCTGACTTACGGGGTACGGTTCTCATTGCCGATGATGAAATGGATATTCTATATCTCCTTAAGG
>CAZRLV010000337.1:0-4096 GCA_964600955.1 uncultured bacterium | reverse complement strand
TTTGTGGTTTGTTCTTTTTTGATTCTTTCGTTTGCGGTTTTTGCGAGGCTTGGGTGGGGGAGGAGGAGGGGGCGGAGGGCCGGCGAAGGACTCGGTCACGTAGTGTTGACCTTCGGGTGCCAAACGCATTTTTAGGCTGACCGGTACCTCGATAATCTCACTGGCTCCAAACTTTGGATGGGAACGAATATAGGCATTGATGGAGCGCGTTAACCTGCGAAATAAAACCAAAGTCTCTGGACTTCTATCTTTTTCAGGCAAAGTGAAGGTGAAACGCACGGGAGCATTATAAAACGCGTCGGACGTTGGCGTCAGGCCGTTCAAGTAGTTACCTGGGTAAGTTCCCATTTTTCGTACGGGTAAATGCAAAACCTGATCTTCATTTTTGGGCACAAAAACCCTTATGGCCAACTTCTGAGAGGGCTCGAGCCTTTGATGGATTCCTATTTCATTTTCCATACCTATTGCCAATGACACCTCACGAACCGTCTTAACAAGGGTCCCTTGCATGGCTCCTATGCGATCTACGAGATAAACATCGCACTGAAAGACTGGATCTGTGACCCCCGTTTTGATCAAAGATGCCCCGCGACTGTAGTACAAGGGTTTGAGGGTAAAAGTCTTCACCTCCCGCGTTGCCGAAAAGAGATAAAACCAGGCTGAGGATTGCACCCTCTTCTCATTCTTGCTACGCACCCTCCCTCTGCGGTCCTTACGAACCGTAATGACCTTTTTCGAGCCTAAAAGAATCATGTCTGTGGGATTCTCAGTCCCCTGAAACTCCCCACTCACCACATCACGAACCGCATCGAATTCCACACCGAGTTCCATGGAATCCAAAAGTCGGTTTGCTGGGACAGTTAAGGTAAATGTGCCTGAAAAAGCTTCAGGCTCATGGGCCTTTTCCACGCCTTGGGTTGGAGGAAGAGGTTGGATAGGTTCGGCTAAAACAACTGAACCCAGTACCAAAATCAGTATGAGTGAATTCAGAGACTTCATCAGGAAGCCTCCTCTTCAGCTTCAAGAGAATCGGAATCTTCTGCACTGAGAGTTTCTACCACCCAAACCTTAGGAATTGTCTGAAATTCGGGCTGGAGAAAATCCCTGAGACCCGTTCCACCGGCCTGAATAAATTCATCATCCGGGTCAATGCCATTGATAATGAGATCATGGGGAAGAAAATTCATATTGACGGTGTCTGTCACCAGATTATGTTTCAAATCCACATCGAATGAGCCCAAATTGGCACTATAATCTCTCCAGGCTTCTTTATCTGTTTTCAAACCATTTTGCGTATAAAGAGCAGGGTCCACTTTCATGCGGGGGTCCGGGTCTTCGCCCCCGGCCTCGGACCAGTCATTATCAGGATGGGGTTTAATAATGACATGGCCTGTTTTCTTAAAGGAGTCATGACTGGTTGGAGTTGAATAACCGTCTTCACGCATGGGGTCCTCGAGGACAATAATGTTTAGAAGTGACGGATGTCCTGCCAGATCCGTGGGCAGAGCCATGACAGAGCCTCCCAGATAGACATTGCCTTGCACCACAAGCATGCCTACGCCCTTGTAATAGCCTTCCAGAAAAACATCTCCGCGCACAAATACGATTCCATCCACCTGAATTGGATTGGTTAGATCGTGTTTACGACTACGCGGTCCGTAGCGTGTAGGATCAAATAACGGGGCTCGTCGCCAGTCTCCATAGCCATAGAGTGGTAGAACACGGTTATAACGCACCGAGTTAAACCCT
Organism: uncultured bacterium; assembly: GCA_964600955.1. GTDB lineage: Bacteria > Muiribacteriota > UBA6191 > UBA6191 > UBA6191 > CAZRLV01. Next base: position 2,347 of record CAZRLV010000337.1, on the reverse strand, counting down.
CTCTCGCCTTCAAAAATAATATTCTTAAAATAGCGATCATCCCGTCGACTACCGCCAAACCTCTGGTAGTAAGCGGGCTCCATTCTCAAATTAGCCAAGGACTTGTAGAATTCCATGGGTCTGAGGTTGATCTCTTTATCTGTCCAAAAGCCACTGCTTGGACTGACTTTTTGCGAATAAGTCTCCTTGACCGGGTTGCCAAAAATCTTAAACTGACGAAAGACTCCGTAGCGTTCATATTCGATGGTCTCAGCATCCAGGAAATCCACGCCACCATCGGCCAAGCCCTGACTTGTCGGGGGATGATCCATATAATAGTACTCTTGCCAAGTCAGTTCGCCCTTTTCGATCATACGGCGTTTATTCCAGTCAGAAAGCTCTGCTGTCATCCCGTTCTTGATAAACACATCTCCCGTGAAGATTGATAGATCAGAGGGCTCAATACTGTCTTCAAACTGGTAGTTTAAATGGGATTTTTCGCGGATGAAGAGAGCATGCTCAGGAGCAATGATTCCCATCTGAACGGCCTGGACTCCGTAAACCGCCAAAATCTGCTTGCGTACCTGATCGCCTAACGGATTAGTATAAAGACCACGAGCCTGAATGCGGATATCTCCGGTGTAAACACCTTCACCGGGATAAGGTGAAGGCTTAGGCTCGTATTGAACCCGCATTTCAATATCTACTTGTCCAAGGTTGGATTGAGCCAGGCGCATTTCATCCTTAAGACTTGGTGGAAGTTCCAGGCGCACAGGCGCGTCGGCCTGCATAGCCTCAATCAATTTTTTATGAGTCTCAAGGTCAGATTTTAAATAGAAAAGTGCCTGTTCAATCCCGGACTCGGCAACCTGCTCGGCAATCGAAAAATCAACGAATTTATTGGTAAGTTTGGATTCAGTCTGCACCAAAAAAACCAGAGCCATGGAAACCACCAAAATAATGGCTCCCAAAACCAAAACAACAGGCAATGCAAAACCTTTTTTGGAAGATTCAACGCAACTCTGCATCATTGTGGACTCCGATCCACGATTCACTCTAAAGAATTCAGGAGTCAGAAGACAGAATTCAGAATGAAGAGTTTTTACACCCATTTGAATGGATCCCCCGGTCAAGCCGTAGGATGATGGAGGGTGGCTTTTCTCCATTCCGATGATTCCTATAGTTCCGATAGTCCTCTAGTTCCTTCCCCAATTTCCGTCATGCTGAACTCGTTTCAGTATCCATCTTCTATTTTTTAATGTGCCACGTGGCAAAACCCCTGGATCCTGAATCAAGTTCAGGATGACGCGGTGGGTTTTTCCCCTTCTTTTTCCCTATTCCTATGCTCCCTTTGATTCCTTTGCTCCCTATGATTCCTGATTATTAACCTTTCGTGGTTAAATCTCTTCTCTTTCCCCATTCCTCTAGTTCTTTAGTTCCGATAGTCCTCTAGTTCCTTCCTTCTCTTAAAGTGATCCATTGCAGATGAGATCGAAAAAGTCCTTGGCTTTTAAGGAGGCCCCGCCTACGAGCCCTCCGTCAATTCCGGTTTGCTTCATGTAACCTGCAATATTGCCGGGCTTCACACTGCCGCCATAAACAATACGGACTCCCTGTGCTACCTCGTCACCGTGTAAACTTGCGATGGAAGAGCGCACGGTCTCAATTCCCTCGCAGGCATCGGACTCTGAGGCGTTGACTCCCGTCCCGATGGCCCAAATCGGCTCATAAGCAAAGAGAAGTTTTTTAGCGTCATCCCGGCTCATACCTTCTAAAACGGCCTGAACCTGCCCACGAATTTTCTTCTCGGTCAAAGACTGATTGCGCTCTTCGAGGGTTTCACCGACACAGACCATGGGTGTTATACCAACCTCTAAAGCTGCGATGGTTTTTCTGCGCACCATTTCGTCATTCTCACCGAAAATCTCGCGACGCTCGGAATGTCCGGTCAGTACATGGGTACAGCCAAGCTGTTTGAGCATGGAAAGGGAGACTTCGCCCGTAAACGCCCCGCTCTCTTTAAAATAGAAATTCTGGGCACCATAACCCACCGGGGTGGGCGGAAGATATTTTTGCATTAACGCCAGACTCGTAAAGGGAGGAAAAAGCACGACCTCGCAAGATTCAGGAAAGGAAAAATTCAAAAAATCCTGAAGATAAGCCTCGGTCTCCCCCTCACCATGATTCATCTTCCAATTGCCACCAAAAAATGGAGTTCTTCGCATCGGTCTTCCTTTCAGGCCAAAGTGCAAGTTCCTCCTATGCTACATCAAATGCAGGAAGGGGGGAAGGGCAGGAGAACAGGAGAGCAGGAGATAGATCGGAAGAAAATGATTCCCATCCGTCATCCTCCGGCTTGACCGGGGGA
>CAZRLV010000336.1:0-4103 GCA_964600955.1 uncultured bacterium | reverse complement strand
GTGCTACTAATCTCGAAGTAATCGACTAATAGTGGGGTGAACTGAATGGCCGTGGAGGAACTAGAAAAACTATCGAAACTAGAGGAGAGTCGAAAATGGGTCCCATCTCTCCGTCATCCTACGGCTTGACCGCAATGGTGTTTAGTTAGTGGCTGGATACGATGAGCCCTGAATCAATGCCTGCTTCATGAGGGCGTGAACCCTCACCGCGTCATCCTCTGGCTTGACCAGGGGATCCATTCAAAAGGTCGAAAAGCTTGGTCAAGCACGAATTATCGAAGAGAAGAGGAAGATGGATCCCCCGATCAAGTCGGAGGATGACAATATTTTGTGGGTCGAATGATGACTCGGTGGTAATTTTCTTCTCCAAGTCTTTATGTTCATTATGTCTCCTGAATTCTCGACCTCCGTCATCCTCGGATGAGCCATGCCTCAACCCTAGATTCAGGCTCCATCTTTTCTTCACCTATAAGCCTTAAAGCCCTCGTCATCCTTCTGTCATCCTACGGCTTGACCGGGGGATCTATACAAACGGTCATAAAATGGTCTGGAAGTTTATGAAACCCTGGGAGGAGAAATTCTAGGATCTATATTTTCTAGATGTTTGATCCAGGACAAGCTTGGGAAAGCGCTTTGCGTCTTTTAGATGCAGGGTTTCGTACTCACGTTTGAAATACTCGCGACGATAAAGCGCCAGGGCATCGTTGTGGGGGAAAACAGCGCTTTTGCCTTTTTTCCAGCCTAGGATGGGTCCCAGATCCCGGGGATGAACCAAGGTTGGGAAATAATGCGAGAGTAAAAAACTTTGTAGATGAAACCTCTCGCCGAAGGCCCCCAAAGATCGGGCTCTTAACCACTCTTTACGCGCCTCTCTGGGATGATTTGACAGAAGATAAATCTTGGATCTGAGTAAATGCGCCTTTGGATTCTCAAACTCCTGATCTGAAAAAATCTTCGAGAACCGAAAAGCCTCACGAGTCTTTCCCTGAAATAAAAATGCGTCCACAAGAGGTTCAACCACCACATCCTTATATTTATCATCATTGAAAAGCACTTTAAAACGACGCGTAACGGCTGAAAATCGTCCCTGATAAAACGCCAATGAGCCCGTGAGTAAAAGCAGTTTTTTACGGTATTGTTCTGGAAACCGTGAAAAATTGATCTCCAGTTTTTGATAAGCCTGATCCAGGTATCCCAGGCGCAAGAGAATTTCACCATGCAACAAAAGCTCCCTGGCCAGAATGGACTTTCTCTGACTGAGTCTTCTCTCTAGCAGAGAGAGCCCCTGATTTCTTCCGGACCCAAGATAGAGTTCCAGGAGATCAAGGAATTGATCCCCCGAGGATTTTTGCAGTCGATCCAGAAACCCGCTGGGCAGATCCTGTGGGTATTCTTGCAAATAATGCGCAACCAACCAACGCTGTTCCTTGCGTTTTCTCAACCCATCCAAAAGAGGGAAAAACATAGCCGAGCGAACTTTGGGACTATAAATCTCATCGATACTTTGAGCCAGGGTTTGGCGCGGTTCTTTGGCGTCCTTGACGGCCTGGGTCAAGCGCGAGACGACCCGGGGAATCTCCTGAGTCGTAGAACTCATCATCAGGAAGGGGCGCTCCGGTGGGGAGGGCTTTTTTGAAACTTTGCTACACCCAAAGAGTAGGGCCAAGCTCAAAACAACGAAATATTTATGGGTGCGCAAAGGCATTTTAGGCTGCATCCTCCCTGAGGCTCCTGCATACCTCTCGGCATCCAGGGCAGAAGGATTAACCCAGTCCTAGCCTTTGATTTAAGAACCGATTCCAACCCAGGAAGTCTCACCGTCTGGGTGGAGTTCTTTTTTCCAGACAGGCAGGATTTCCTTGACCCGATCCATGATAAATGTATTGGCTGCGTAAGCGGTTTTGCGGTGCTTGGAGCCCGTGGCTACAAGAATGGAAGCCTCCTGTAGCTCCACCAGCCCGATGCGATGAACTAAAACAACTTCAACCCCTCTAAATTTCTCGTGGGTTTCCTTTTCAATCTTGCGCATCATTTTCAAGGCCATTTTCTCGTAACAGTCATAAAAAATCTTTTCTACGGAGCGACCCTCGTGAATATTTCGTACAACCCCCAGAAAAATACAAAGCGCACCATGGCCCACATCTTCCACCTGTGAGAGATAGTTCTCAATCCTGATGGCTTCCTTTGTTAGTTCAACCATGACACGACCTAACCCCCGCTAACCGGTGGGATAAAAACAACCTCATCACCATCGCTGAGTTTGAAATCTCCCTCTTCATACTCAGAGTTAACCGCAAACAGAGTGGATTTGAGCAGGTCCTCATTTTGAGCCAGATGAGCCGTTTTAAGGATAAACAAATCCCGTACGGTAGCACCCGGCTCCAGGTCCACATCCTCCTGTGAGCAGTCCAGCAATTCATGATAAATGGCAAAATACTCAACATGAATTTTCATTGACCCTCTCCTTCCATGCAGTCCAAAGCCTCTAAAACAGCCTGGATAATTCTTTCCACGTTTTCCTCAGTGAGTCGAGTATATATAGGTAAACTCACTAACCTCTCAAATGACTTCAGTGCCTGGGGAAAGTCCGAGTCCTGAAAGCCGTAGCGCTCCTTATAATAGGTCATTAAATGTAAGGGGATAAAATGTACCGAGGTTCCAATACCACGCGAGCGTAGATGCGCCAAAAACCGCTCTCTGCAAGAACCCTCAGGCAAACGGATCAAATATAGATGCCAGGCGTGTTGTTCCCCTTCTGGCGCATTTTCGGGCAAAATCAACCCCGAATTCTTAAAAGCCCTGTGGTAGCGATCCGCGATGGAGGCACGCTGGTTTTGAAAGCGAGCCACTTTTTTTAATTGATGCAATCCGATGGAAGAAAAAATATCCGAGAGATTGTATTTATAGCCCGTGGCCACCACATCATAACGCCAGGCACTTTTTTCTGTGCGGTAACGTTTCCAAACATCACGGTCGATTCCGTGCAAACGTAAAAGCTCAATACGACGGGTATCATCCTCATGGCGACAGACCACCATGCCGCCCTCCCCGATTGCCAGAGTCTTGGTCACATAGAAGCTAAAAACCGTAAAATCGCTTTTTAGGGTTCCCACCAATGACCCCTCGAAGGTTGTGGGAATGGCATGTGCCGCATCTTCAATAACTTTTAGGGAAAATTTGCGCGCCAACTCATGAATTTTTCCCATCTCACAGGCTAATCCGCCAATATGTACCGGAATAACGGCTTTGATTTGCCCGTTTTGCTTTTCGCTTAAAAGCTTCTCCAATTGAGGGACATCGAGGTTCATGGTTTTAAAGTCAATATCCACAAAAACTGGGTCGGCCCCTACGTAGCGAACTACCTCAGCTGTCGAAACAAAGGTGTTAACAGGCACAATGACCTGATCTCCCACCCCAACTTCACAGGCTTCAAGGGCCAAATGCAAGCCACTGGTGGCGCTATTAACCGCCAGAGCCCTGGAGACTCCCAGATATTTAGCAAACTCCTGCTCGAAGCGCAGGGTTTTTGGACCCGTGGTCAACCAACCGGAGCGCAATGAGGATACAACCTCGGCTATTTCTTCTTCGCCTATCTCAGGTAGGGCAAAAGGGATGAAGTCAGTTTGCAAAGAATTGTCAGTGGTTTTCATCTTTTTCAAATCTTATCACAGGTATACTGTTTCCATGATTCCTGAACAATCTCCCTTGAAGGGCAGCCTGTATTCCTTCGTGATGAGTTTATTTGGTAAAGGACTGGGCTTTTTAGCATCTCTGGCTGTTGCGAATGTTCTGGGCGCAACCTTGGAAACCGACCTGATCTATTTTGTCTACGCTCTTATTATTCTTTCTGTCTCATTTTTTTCGAGCCTCACCCACCATATTCTACTGCCCCAATTCATTTTGCTACGCGAAAGAAATCAGCTTGAAAAAGCCTGGGATTTGGTTAACACCACCTTAAGCCTAACCTTATTGCTCCTGATCCTGGCTTCTATACTTTTTGGGCTTTTTCATGAAAGCATTCTTACGATCTTTTCAAAATTTGAAGTGGATCAGATCCGCGGCTTTCGCACAGGAATCCTGATTCTTACACCTCTGATCGGTCT
>CAZRLV010000335.1:0-4139 GCA_964600955.1 uncultured bacterium | reverse complement strand
TGACCAAGCTTTTACGACCTTGTGAATGGATCCCCTGGTCAAGCCAGAGGATGACAAAATTCAAGAATCAAAGGTAGCAGAGAAGTCCGAGGCATATAAAAAAAGCTTCCACCCCGTCATCCTCCCCCTACTCTCGTCATTCTCCGACTTGATCGGGGGATTCATCTTTTTCTTGCATTTTTGTTTCTTCAAAATATCGCGTACCCGCCGGTGTGATTCGTCGCCCTTGAGGGGTTCTTTCTAGAAATCCAAGTTGAATCAGATAGGGTTCATAGACCGCCGAGATGGTTTCTTCATCCTCGCCTACGGATATGGCCAGGGTTGAGAGTCCCACAGCACGATCTTCATGCACCCGATGCAACACCTCCAAAATTTTAAGGTCCAGTTTTTCAAGCCCCTGTTCATTGACCAGCAAAAGATCTAGAGCTTCCTGGGTGATGGGGCGGTCGATGCAGTCACGCTTTTTGACCTGGGCCACATCGCGCACTCTTTTGAGCAGGCGGTTAGCGATACGAGGGGTTCCTCTCGAGCGTGAAGCCAGTTCCCAGGCGGCCTCCTCCTGAATGGGAACTTTCAAGATTCCCGCTGAGCGCGTGAGGATTTGGGCCAGACTCTCAGTTTCGTAAAACTCAAAATTACTCAAAATGCCAAAGCGATCACGTAGGGGAGAACTTAAAAGTCCCGCTCGCGTCGTTGCCGCGACCAATGTAAAGGGCGGCAGATCAATCCGTAATGTTCGCGCCTCAGGTCCCTTGCCCACAATGATATCCAGTTTAAAATCCTCCATTGAAGAATAGAGAATTTCCTCGATCGGTAATCTGAGTCGATGGATTTCGTCAATGAAGAGAACGTCTCGAGGTGCCAGATTGGTTAAAACGGCCGCTAGATCCCCTGGTTTTTCAATGGCTGGGCCCGCAGTAATGACAAAATTAGCCCCTAGTTCGGATGAAATAATACGTGCGAAGGTCGTTTTGCCAAGTCCGGGAGGGCCGGAAAGCAGCACATGATCGAGGGGCTCTCCCCTTTGGTTGGCCGCTTGAATAAAAATCTCCAGCCTGGATTTCAGGTCGGCCTGCCCCATGAACTCGTCAAAACGTGAGGGCCGCAGGGAGTCGAGGCCCTGATCTTCGCTCTGGTTTTCAGGCGAAAGAAGGCGCTCCTTTTCATCTTCTAGATCAGAAGAGAGCGCGTTATCTTCGATCATGCGGAAATTCGTTCTTCGGTGTGCGGGTGAAAGAGGTGGATTTTTTCAGGGTCCACGAAGGCTTTAAAAGTTTGACCCGGAAAAACCTCGACATCGGGTTCGACGCGTCCGATCATGGCTTCGTTTTTGACATGCGTATGCACATAAAGCTCTGCCCCCAGAGGTTCGACAATTTCAACCTTGGAAGAAATAAAGGACTCCGAAAAGTCTTTGGCCTTTGGATTTGAACCCTCATAAATATCCTCAGGTCGTATCCCTAAAACCACTTCTTTGCCGGACATTTGACGAATCTCATCCGTGAGTCTGCCGGAGGGTAGCGGCAGGTCAAACTCTTCCTCTCCCTGGCCTTTGAGGTAAAAACGGTCATTCATTTGCTCCACATTCACGGTCAGAAAATTCATGGGGGGGGAGCCCATAAACCCGGCGACAAATCGGTTTCTTGGAAAATTATAGACCATCTGAGGGGTGTCCGCCTGCTGCACAATTCCATCATTGAGAACCACAATGCGGTCTCCCATGGTCATGGCTTCCACCTGATCATGAGTGACGTAAATAATGGTATTTCGGATTGTCTGATGAAGTTTTAGAATTTCTGCGCGCATTTGACCGCGAAGTTTGGCATCCAAATTGGAAAGGGGCTCATCCATCAATAGAACCTTGGGCTCACGAATAATAGCCCGCCCCAGGGCGACTCTTTGGCGCTGACCCCCGGAGAGCTGCTTGGGTTTTCGATGCAGGAGATCATCAAGACCGAGCATCGACGATGTTTTTTTAACGCGCTCCTGAATTTCACCCGACGCGACTTTTTTTAGCCGCAGGCTAAAGGAGATATTTTCCTCGACGCTCATATGAGGATAGAGGGCGTAATTTTGAAAAACCATGGCAATATCCCGATTCTTGGGGGGAACATCATTCATAAGACGAGAGTCAATGAGAAGGCGTCCACCACTGATTTCTTCAAGCCCAGCGATCATGCGCAGCATGGTGGACTTTCCGCATCCCGAGGGACCCACAAGCACCACAAACTCACGATCCCGAATCGTAAATGAGGTTTCCTTAACAGTGTACTCTGCATTGCCCGGATAGATTTTAGTAAATTTTTCGAGTTCGACTTCGGCCATAGGCACTCCTTTAAGTGAGCCAATTCTATTGGAGTCCCAGGTTCTTGACAAGGTATAAGGCCGGTTTTATGATGGCAACCCTATGGCAAAGAAGAAATCACCCCCCGCGATCATCACGATCAATCGTGATTGCAGTGAAGTTGAAGACGAGAACCCAATGGGGCCTCATATTGCAATGTTTCTCAAGGGCAGCCTGGGATTTACTCTGGCCATGGTAGTCGTTACCACCATTTGTATCTGGTCGGTGGACTTTAGAAAAACGTCAGTTTTTTCAACCATGACCGGCAAAAATGAAACCGTAACAGAAACAACGGCTCCCTAGTTCTAGGTTTCTTACCAGAGAGCCAGAGCCCTTTCCAATACTTGGTGGGCGTCATGAAAGTTTTTATCGGCCTCAACCCATAAAAACTTTTTGGCTGAGTCCTCTGCGCCCTGGCTGGAACAAATTCGAAGATGAGCCCCGTGGAGAACACGAGCCCCCTGCGGCTCTTCAAGATGGGCCGAGACCAGAATACGAGCCTCTGATCTAGCAGAGAATGTTCTCAAGGTTCCCCTCAGTAGTTTTTCATAATCTCTGGAGTAAGACAGCTCATTTTTATTCATAAAGGCTTCCCAGAGAATTTGTCCTGGCGGGGTTTTAAGCAAGCGCTCGCCAAAAGAGGGGTCAAAACTCTCTGCAAGGGAATCCGGCAAGGAGAACTCCTTTTGAAAATCCAGGTTTTCCAACCAGAAATAGGGGTTTTTCTGGACGAGAAATAGATCCCAGAGGGGGTCGCTTTGGCCCCCAAGGGCCGCTGAAATTCCACTATGGTTGATTAAAAGCCCACCGCAGGTAATCAGAGCAAAGGGCAGGGAATTCAAGAATTTGGCATAGGGTTTGCGCTGATTTTCAAAGGCTTTTTCCAGAGGACGCGTGTAATTATGTCCCGCCTTAAAAAGATCCCAGTGCATGACATGCGCAAGCTCGTGGTTTCCCATCAGATAAATAATGGATTCACCCTGAGAAATACGCGAGATCAGGGCGTCAAGCATTTCCAGGGAATGATCCGGCTCCCCCGGTTGAGCGTGAATCAAATCCCCGCAGACCACTAAAGTGGTTTGCTGCTCAAGACAAAGCCGGTCAAAATGATTTAACACCCGCTGAAAATCACGGAGATTCCCTTGAAGGTCTGAAACAACCATCAAGCGACCAGAATCAATGATTCGAATACGTTGCATAAAAGAAAATTGGAAGAAGAATACAGAATACAGGAGACAGGAGTCAGAATGAAGAAAGGGCTTGAAGAAGATGAGGAGAAAGAAGTCAGATTTTGAGGGGCAGTCCTATTAAAATCTCATAAATGTTTCGGTTAAGTCATCATAAGGCATGAATCTCCATGGGGAGCCTCATTTTCAGCCACTCAAATCCTGTCATCCTCCGGCTTGACCGGGGGATCCACTTAAAAGGTCGAAGAAATCTTCATCTTCATTCTGACTCCTGTCTCCTGTATTCTGAATTCTTGCTTTTCGTCATCCTCTGGCTTGACCAGGGGATCCATCTTTAAGGAAATGTTGGTTCATTGATCGAGTGCATTGCAGCGGGTCCTGACCCCGGACATCACCCCGTGTCCTTCTACACGCTGCGGGCCAAACATCGGTGGTTTTCCAGGCAATGTACTTTTGCAATGTTCAAGTCTTAGCAAAGCGCAGTAACCCTACGTCGCGCAGAATCCCTCGGGGACCCCATGACCGGCGCCACCCGCAAATCAACCCCTGTTTTTCGTCATTGTGGACCCCGATCCGCAATCTATCTTCTCTTAACCCTAAACCCCCTC
>CAZRLV010000334.1:0-4147 GCA_964600955.1 uncultured bacterium | reverse complement strand
CAAAGCTATCAGCGGTAATGGCTACGGGTTCTCTGACTTGTCCCGGACCGGCACCAAAGAGAGGTCGACTCTGATCTAAGCCAAAGCGGTGATTGATTTGTCGCACCTGAACTGAATCAGGGTGATTCCCCTGGGTAGGATGAGGGACTTCGAGGGTGATTTTCGCGGTTTGAACCGGATAGAAAGACTGTGAAAACTCCTTCAATTTCTTACTTCCCCTGAAAAAATCGACCGTGAACTTACCTTGAATATCTTTGTCAAAGAGGATTTGCAGGTGCTGTGATTTGGAATCCGGGTCTTTTTCTATGTGCAGCTCAAAGGCCGACAGAGGAGTTGCGAACAATAACAACAGAAGCAAACCGGCTGGGATCATGATTGGGGTTTGCGAACCAGTGCGGGGTTGAATCGTAGAGGCTGGCTCAAATCCAGGGGTCCCTCTATCTTTTCCAGGGCTTTTCCCTTGAAAAGGAAAAGAACCTTTTCCTGGGGTACATTTTCAAGCAGTGTATTGACCAGGGTATAGAGGTTTTGAATGGTTCTAAGGGCTGTAGCCTGAAAGAGATCTCTATAATCTCCTTTGAGGTCTACAACCAGAGTGTTTCCGTAGACGAAGCTAGATCGAATAGGGTGCAGCATGATGCCTGTTAAACGTCGATGGACACCGGTACGTAAGATGAGTTGGCTCAGCAGTTCCTGTCCGTGAAGCGCATGATCGATGACGACCTTTTTCTCTAGCATTAAAGGTAGGGTCTTGGAGGGAACATAAACTCGGTGGAACTGATTTTTTGAGTCCAAAGACACTGATTTCAGACCGGACGCAGTTGTTTTTACCGGGGTGGAAAGTTTTGCCGCCACTGAACTCGACAGTCTCAGAGGTTTTCGCACGGCGCCTTTAGTCGTAGAAGTCCCAGCTTTTTCAACGATGATGGGGGGAGGGACTTGAACTGCTGAGCCCTGGATGAAATAGATCAAAGCCAATGTGGCCCCAACCAAATAGAGATTGATGGCCTTTTTAAACCATGGGCGTATGGTTCCTGGAGGTGGTGGGGCCTTTTTAAATCGTATAAAGGTTTTCATTCCTCGGCCCAGAAAGGTACGGGATCGGGCTCCTGGGGCCCCGATTCATTTAGCTCTGATAACAGGTCTGGAGATGCGCTGGTTTGGGTAGAAACCGGGATGGAAGGAGTGATTAGAGATGAAGGAGATCTGGGTAATGGAGACTTGATGGTTGTGCTGGCCTGTGGCGTTGGTGATGGCATTGAATCCAGCGGTCCCTGGTGGAGTTTGGCAGGTGGAATCACAGTAGTGGACACGCGCTCAGAGGGTTGACCGAGGAGCTGGGTACTCGCAATGGTCAGTGGAACGGATGAGATGGCTCTCAGACTTTCATTGGAGCCACCAAAACCTATGCTTCTTGGTTTTGCCGCCTTGGAGGATGGGGTCGTAATTAGAAAATCAAAAAACTGCGGACTGGTTTTCTTTTTGGCTCTGGGTTGGGGGGTGGATGCTTCAACTAAATAACCCGGTGCGGCCATAGGAGGTTTCTGGGTGGTCATAAGAGGTTGGGTTGGTGAGGGGGGGGGGCGCAGGGCGGCTTTAATGGGTTCTTCCAGAGGATCCTTCTCCGAGGAAATAGGTTCTTGCTGCATGCCGGGAATGATAGCCAGAGTTTGTATCGGGACTGCAAAAGGTGAAGACGGCTCTGAAGAATCCATGTCCTCTTTAAGGATGAATCGATTGGGAAACGTGTCTGCCAGAAATCGACAGAGAAGTTTTGAGAATCTGCCCATGTCTTCCTGAGCAGAGACATGGATCACCAGATAGGGGTTGGACAAATGCTTGATCTCTCGATACGGGATAAATCCAAGGTCAGAGCTTTGTTTGGTGTCAAGGTTCAAGCTCTGCAGGAGTTCTGCCCTTAGTTTACGTGAGAAGTTTAGATCGGCGTCTCCCAAAAAACCACGTGCAAGATCAGGTCCTGACACAAGGGCTGGAGGGGACGACTGTGCGGGTTTGAGAAAGAGGACCAGTTCAATTTTGGAGCGATTCGTCTGGTTAAGGATGGCAAGGCTCTTTTCTGGAGTGTAGTTCTTGATCTTCCATACACCATTGTTGACCAGATCGTCCTCAATCAGGGATTGTAAGGGGATGATCGAAGATCCCCTCTCAATAAAAATGAGAAACGGAGACTGAGTATCGAGGGTGATGGCTGCAGGAAAATTCAGGCTTAGAATCAGGACTAGGAATGGAAGTAGACGATTTTTCACAAAGAACCCCAGGATGCGGGTGATCCTAACATTTTTCATCGACAGAAGGGGGTGAATTGTATGACAATCTTTCAATGACATATCTGGCGGCTTCTCTGATGAGGGGGTTGTAATCTTGACTCAGATTGCGAATCACAGGGACACTGTTTACGGAGCCTAATTCGCAAAGAGCGTAGAGAGCTTCAATCTGAACTCCCTGGTGGGGGGATCGGGTCGCGGATTCCAATCCAGATGTAAATCCCGGCAGTTGAAAATGGGAAATCAGATCAATAGCTCCTTGCTGAATCAGGGGATCTGGACTGATGAGTAGACTTTGGAGGGTTTTGCCAGAAGGGGGCTTGGAGAAGGCTTTAAGAGAGAGAGTTCCCGCGTGGCGGTCGCGGAGATCTTCAAGAGGATTGGCAATCAGTCCCAGAATGGCCTCGCGCGTATCTCCCAGGTTCTCATAGGGTTTAAGTTTCTCGCGTTTGTTTTGCATCAGTCTTGCATGAATTTTGAAAACTCCGAGCTCATTTTCACTTTTATATGACGAATGGACCGGGTCTGGAAGAGAACTGGCATGAATCTCCTGGTCCAATTGATGAATTGCCAGCATCAAAGCCTCCAGAGCCTGAGGATTATCCATTTTTGATAGGAACAAAGAAGCTTCGGCCGCGATATCCTCATGCGGATGCGCCAGGCAGGTTTTCAGAAACTCAATGTCTTCATCACGGGCTCTGGAAGCAGCTCTTTGCATTTCCTCAATCCCAGGGTTTGCAAGAGATGGCCTCAATCGGGTGTTTGGGGAGTCCGTTGGCTCCAGTTTGGATTCACGAGCCTTGTAGTAGATAAGCAAAACCAGGATAAAGACGAGGTAATGGATAAGGTCCTGGTAACTCAACTGCATTCCAGCATTATACAAAAACTCCTCAAAGGATCTATTTATTGTCTATTTCTTGTCTGGACGGATATCCCGATAGTTTTCTTGATGATGATTCGTGTTCATTTTTTGATCCTGATATTTCTAGGCTCTGCCCTCTCTACAGCTTCCTTTGCCGATTTCACCAACCCGGAGAAAATCTTGCAAAAACAGCTCAGTTTGATCTCCGTTGAAAACCCAGACTGGTCTCGAAAATCCGTGTTGCTCGCATCAAAGTCTACCCAGCCTCTCTCAAGCCTATGGCTTTATGAGCACCACAAAGGAAATATGTTGCTTGCGGACAATCCTTTCAAGACATTTCCTGAAGCCGTACTCGAGCATTGGCGTTACTCTCCCAGGTGGGGATTAATCCCAAGCCCCCATGGAGAATATGCTGCGCGTTATTACCGAGCATCGGATTTTGGCAATGCCGCCTTGCATCTGGAGAAGGCTGAGACTCGGGCTCCCGAAAATCTCTATATTTTGCTTAATCTGGCGTTTATTTACGAGAAAGCTCAAAAATACTCGCATTCCAGAGAACGGCTGGAACTGGCTTTGAAGCGTGTCGTGGACGAGGAGACACGCACCGGGGTTCTTATGTGGCTGATACGGATCTGCTATCGCCAGGGAAGCTTGGAAGCGGCAGAAAACTATGTGGAAAGACTCAAAAAAGCTTATTTGGCATCGGGTTCTTCGGGTTTGTCCAAGCAAGATCGCATGCGGATGCGTCAAAATCTGGCCACATTGCTAAACACTGAGGGCATTATTCTTTACCGCCAGGGGAAATGGGCAAGAGCTTTCAATATTTTTGGCAAGCTGGGAAATGACTTTCCAGGCTCTTTTGCTTTCAGCTTTAACAAGAACAAAATACTTCTGGAAAAACGTAGGTATGAAACCTCGTTGAAGACAGCCAACGCGATGATTCAATCCCTTGCGTTCCTGATAGAGAAATTAAGAGATGCTCCGGGCAGTCCACTCAAAC
>CAZRLV010000333.1:0-4151 GCA_964600955.1 uncultured bacterium | reverse complement strand
AGGTAGATATCTCGTTGCCCGTGTCAAAAAGGAGCCTGGCCGGATTTGTAGCCCTTGTAGGGGAGAGCTTGAATATCGATGATGTCTATGAGATTCCCGCAGATCGTGATTATGCCTTCAATCAGGATGTAGACAAATCCACGGGGTATCGCACCAAGAGCATTTTAGTGCATCCCATGATTGATATGGAATCCAAAATTTTGGGCGTAGTGCAATTGATCAATAAAAAGCGCCTGAACTACACCCCCCACGAGGATGGCAAGCTAAACGTAGATGGAGTCATCGCCTTTACTTCAGATGATGTGGATCTGATTGAGTCCTTGACTTCCCAGGCGGCGATTTGCCTTAAAAACACAACCCTGATTCAAGATATTCAAAACCTGTTTGAAGGTTTTGTAAATGCTTCGGTAACCGCCATCGAGCAGAGGGACCCCACCACTTCAGGGCATTCATTTCGCGTTTCTCTGATGACCTGCCAATTAGCCAAGGTTTGTTCATCGGTATCTACCGGGAAATGGTCGGGTCTTTACTATAACGAGCGCGAACTGCAAGAGATTCGCTACGCCTCGCTTTTGCATGATTTTGGCAAAATAGGGGTACGTGAACAGGTCCTGGTAAAGGCCAAGAAACTCTATCCCCATGAGATGGAACAAATTCGTTCGCGCTTCGAATATATCCTTAAAGATCTGGAAGCCCAAGCCCTATTTAAAAAATTGGAACTGGTGCGTAGAATTGGATTTGTCGCCGCCAAAGAACATTTTGTTGCCCTGGATGAAGAATTACAATCAGCCATCGAAGGTGTCGAAAATATCGTCTATTTTATTATCCAGACCAATGAGCCCTCCATTCTTGAAGAGGGAAACTTCAAACATCTTTTAGATATCGCTGAGCGTTCTTATCTGGATCCATACGGGCAGGCCAAGGCTTTTCTTGTGGACCGTGAAGTTGAAGGACTTTCCGTACGAAAGGGTTCCATCACATCCGACGAACGCAGAGAAATTGAATCACATGTCACTCACTCCTTCACCTTTCTATCCAAAATCCCCTGGACTACTGGCTTAAAGCAGGTTCCCAGTATTGCTTACGGGCATCATGAATGGTTATCAGGAGACGGATACCCCAATCAGTTGACGGAAGAAGAGATCCTGCCCCAGTCCAAAATGATGGCCATCGCCGATATTTATGATGCTCTTACCGCATCCGATCGACCTTATAAAAAGGCTATTCCAGTAGAAAAGGCTATTTCCATCCTAAGGATGGAGGTTGAAAGAGACCATCTTGATAAAGAGTTGACCGAGTTATTCATATCCAAGCAGGTGTTTCGTGCGGCGGAAAACTATTGATTTGAACCTGATGCGGTTTTCATGGGGGCCATTCAATGTCTCCAATGGATTTCCGATAAAATTCTTATGAAGTTTGTGGATGTCCTCTACGTTGATGACAACAAACTCAATCGTTTCATCGTCGAGAAGCAGTTACGTGAGCACTTCTCCGTTGAGGTTCTTTCTTCGGGCGAAGAGCTCTATAAAGTCCTTGAAAGCTCCATCCCTAAAGTTCTGATTCTAGACTGGATGATGCCCAGTCTTTCCGGCTATGATGTTTTGAAGGATTTGCGCTCCAATCCGCGCTATAAGAGCCTGATCATTATTATGCTCACAGCCCGAGCCTCCAAGGACGATATGATCCGCTGTCTGAGTGAGGGAGCCAACGACTATATTGTTAAACCCCCGCATTACCCTGAGATGATCGCACGCATCAAAACCCTATTGCGCCAACGCAGGGCCGAGGACCAGATGGGACTGCAAAACCAGCTGCAATCTTATGAGACCCTGCTCAAGGGAATGACGCATGAGTTTAATAATATCTTTTCAGCCTTAAGGCTGGCTCTGCAAATGTACGAGGTCAAGGGTCCAGATTATTTCAACCCTAAGGTTGATGAACTTAAATCCTTTATTCAACGCGGAATCGATCTGATTCATCATTTGAGGGGATTTAGAAATACCGTATCTCTGGATGCTAGCAAAATAGATCTCAAGGAAAGCCTGATTCAGGCCATTCGTGATTTCAATCAGAGCCGGGATTTTGAAAAATCACCCATCAAACTTAAAAATCTAGCCGAGAATTGCTTTGTGCAAGGCTCACCCGAGCAATTGGCTCAGGTTTATGACAATATCCTTAGCAATGCCAGTCATGCCATCACCGGTAAAAACGGCGGCAAGATTCAAGTTGAGCTGCATGAGTTTGAAGGATCCTATCGCATCACGTTTGAGGATAATGGCATCGGTATCGAGCCCGAGGCTCTACGTGAACTTGGGAATATCTTCTATACCACCAAAGGCTCCTTTGGAGATGATGACTCAGGCTCAAGCAGAGTGGGTACAGGACTGGGCTTGCCCACATGTAAACGCATTCTCGCCGCGCATAACGCCAACCTTGAAATTCAGAGTGTCCTCGGAGACGGGACTCTCGTAAGCATTGAATTCGTAAAAGAAGCTCATGATAAAGGCTGAAATTTTTCGATCAAGTCCTTAACCTGATTGGCCTGACAAATGAGAAACGGGTCATCAAATCCCCGTTCAGTATGGTTCAAGTCAAGGTTGAGGAGATTCCCCCTAAAATCAGTCATAACTAACCCCTGCTTTTCCAGCATGGGGAAAATAGCGGCAAGGTCCCAGACTCTGGCTTTGGTCGCTACCACAGCATCGCAGGTTCCCGCAAGCACATGAAAGGCATGAAAGCAAAAAGACCCCAAGGTACGAACCGAGAAGTCTGATCCCTGAATCTCAAAATAGCGGTGATAGCTGGCGGGTGCGAGTACAACTTTCAGGGGGCTATCCTGGCGCAGAAGCTTTTGTGAATTAACCCTGGTGTCTCCCTCAAAATACTCCAGGGTTTTATCTGGATAAGGTAGATGAACACAGCCGTAAACACATCTCTGCTCCAGATAAAGGGCCAGGGAAATCGCGTAGGTCGGAAACTCTAGAGAATAGGCTTCGGTCCCATCCAAAGGGTCGAGTACCCATAGCGGTTGGTCTACAGACTTGCGATTGACCAGTCCAAACTCCTCTCCGAGGATGGAGTGACTTGGGTAGCGCTGCAGTATTTTGGCTTGAAAAAAGCGCTCGATATCCTGATCTATCTCTGTGACCGCACTGCCATCGCTTTTACGCCGCACAGGAATTTTCCCAAGGGCTTCGCGACTCATTTTCGCCGCCGTGTCAACCCAAGCTGTAACCTGAGCTCGAAAATTTGCATCCATCATCATGGCTTGATCAAAACATATTGCAGAGGTCACAGGGGTGGCTTTCTGCGTCACAATTTAATGCGGGTCACCTGGATCTCACTCAGGTCCCGACTGGTATAAAAAATCATATCCTCGGCAAAAGTCATGCCTGCGATCTCTACCTCAACGACCTGCTCTTTTAGAAACTTCTTGGAATCCGTATCGAAAATCCCCACCACAGAGATCTTTTTATCTTTTTCTGGCTGATAGGCCACGATCATATTTTCTCCGTTCCAGGCAATACTGGAAAGCGGATGATCCAAAGAGATTACGTCTTCTGTCTCACCCGTTGCCGGGTGAAATTTATAAATTTCCTTGAGCTTTTGAGAACAGCCCCAAAAATAAGTATTATCAAATACCAACCCGGCGTCTAGCGTCTCGGGGCAACCCAGAGTACGCAGAGTCTTCCCATTCATTACATTGATCTGAATCAGCTCACTGCTTTGCTCGGTAGACGGATCATAATTTGCGACCACCAGGGTATCATTGGCAAAAGTCATGGCCCTGGGGACTCCGCCCGGTAGAAACTTGATCTCTTTTAGCACCTTTTGCTGGGCTATGGAGACTTTCTTAATCTTTTTTTCACTGATATCACTGAACCACAAATCATTACCATCAAAGGTCAGCGCATCCAGGCTGGATGTCTGCACAGTCATCATTTTTTGCACAGCGGCCCTCTCTTCAAAAATTGGAACCCCGTTCGAAATCAATTCAATTCAATGAAACCGGGGAAGCGTTGGAAGTTCAGCCCCAACGGGGGCTAAAACCATTTTATCACAAAATCCAAATAATTCAATTGAATCCAGTGATTTCGTCAGGGCGATTGCATCTAAATCTTCGTGTTTAATGTAATTTTTTAATTGGTTTA
>CAZRLV010000332.1:0-4167 GCA_964600955.1 uncultured bacterium | reverse complement strand
AACAAACTGGGAATTGGTGAAGGAGTATCACATGAATAGATTTCTAATTACAGCAGCAGCACTTGCATTGAGTGCCACGCTTGAGGCCCGCCCCATGGTGGACCCGGCCCTTGAGGCGCTTTTCACATCCAAAGCAGACACCGAAGTGCGTGTCATTGCAGAGTTTAAAAACCCGTCTTTCAAAAAACCGGCTAGCGAATCCATCGTTCAGGTTCAGCAAAGAAAACGTGCCATGGCTACTCAGGCCCAGGCTGAGGTTCTCAATGGAATCTCTTTGATGAAGAAGTCTTCGGTTAAAGACCTTCATACTTACTGGGTAGATAACAGCATGGCCCTCACAGCCAAGGTTTCATTTATTCGCACTCTCTTGGAGCGCGATGAAATCACTGAAATCTATTTAGACGAAAAACTCCAGCTTTTTGACCCGATTGAGGTTCAGGAATCCAAGGCCGAAGATACGGATGATTCCACCTACGGACTCAAAAAAGTTCGCGCCATGGAAGTTTGGAACGACCTCAATATTGACGGCGAAGGCGTTGTCATGGGGCTTTTGGACACTGGTATCGATAAAAATCACCCGGATCTGGCCGGACGCGTACTAAAGACTCGAGACTTTGTCTCAGATTATGAGGAAGACGAAGCCAATGATGGGCATGGTCATGGTACCCATTGTGCTGGAACTATCGGCGGCAGCAACACCAGCGGGAGATCCATTGGTGTGGCCCCCAAGGTGAAATTCATCGTAGCCAAAATCTTCTCGGATTCGGGAAATACTACTTTGTCACAAATCAAAGACGCCATGCAGTGGATCGTAGACCCCGACAATGACCCTGCGACTCCCGCACCGATTCGCGCAGCCTCTAATTCCTGGGGCGGCGGGATGAACGACCGGTTCCAGGCCATCATTGACACATGGAATGAGCTTCAGGTCGCTCCCATTTTTGCGGCTGGAAACTCCGGTCCCAGAGCGCGTAGCGTTGGAGCACCCGGTGGATACCCCAATGTCATTGCCATTGGTGCCACAGACTCCAATGATGGAATCGCACGATTTTCCTCTCGCGGACCTGTAAGCTACCAAGGCGAAACCTATACCAAGCCGGATGTTTCGGCTCCTGGAGTTGACGTTTATTCAGCCAAGAATGGTGGCGGTTACCAGAAGATGAGCGGAACCTCTATGGCCACCCCGCACACCGCCGGTGTCGTAGCCCTGATGTTGCAAGCCGACCCTGAACTCAGCGTGGCACGAATTCAGCAAATTCTGGAAGATACCGCAGTGGATCTTGGAGACGAAGGCATGGACAATGCCTTTGGATGGGGCCGAGTTGACGCTTACGAAGCTGTAAACATGGTTCTTTCGGGTGGAAAGGCCGTGGTTCAAGTCAACTCCGGTGATCAAAGAGCGAGTATCGCAGTCAACCCTGGAAACAAGGTGTTTCGAGCAGACGCCAATGGCAGGGCCGCGATTTCGATGCCCGCCGGAACCTATGAGCTGACCATCAGTGCTTTTGGGTATTTCAGCAAGACCATGGAGGTCACCATTGTTGCCAAAGAAACGGTCAATGCTTCAGCAGCCCTGGAGCCTGCGCCTAGTTTCACTGCCAGTTTCGTGGTCAATAACTCTGAAGGGACGGCTCTCAACGCCAGAATCTCCTTTGAAGGCGCTCCCCTTGAGGGGGGGGCCACCAATGGAAGCAGCCTCGATGTAACTCTCCCCGGCGGAGATTACACAGTAAAGGTGAAAAGCATTGGCTACCAGACTAAGACTGAGAACATCTCTGTTACAGCAGATGCAACCATCTCTATTGAGATGGAAGATCTGCCCCCTTATCTGGTAGTAGACCATGACGGAAGCAAAACCTACGAAACCTATTTTGCTAGCAGCCTTGATGCTTTAGACCTTGGCTACGATATTGTGAAAACCGTCACCGAAGATCAGATCATGGGCTATCAAAACGTGATCTGGTTTACTGGAATGGTTTCATCTGCTGGTGTGGTCAATGGTCAGGAGCAAGAATGGCTGAAGGATTATGTCAACAGCGGCGGAAGGCTGTTTGTAACGGGGCAGGATTTATGCTACCGCCTGAAAGGACCCTTTTGTGAGGATTTCCTGGGTGCAAAATACGTAAGCGACACCTCGAAGGTTAAAACAGTCGCAGGCCATGGGCTTGAGTTTGAAATTAAAGGCGGCACGGGGGCCAATAATCAGAAATGGCCTGATGTTGTCAAGATCTCCGATTCTGGTCAGGAAACGGCTAAGACCATGTTTACCTATAAAGGTAAGGGGCCTTCCGGTATTCTCAACCACTACGGCGCAGGCAAGGTTTTCTACCTGGCTTTTGGTTTTGAAGGCATTGATACCGCTGAAAATCGCATTGCGGTTATGGAGTTCGTCACGAACACCCTCAATGCTTCGGTACGAGATCGCCTGAACCGCATTGACTGGGCTTATCGTAATGATCGCAGATTGTATTATCTGCTACTCAATGGATTTGATTTGAATGAGGGCAACCGTGATGAAGTCCATATGGATCTCATTGGACGCACCCATAAAGCTCCGTTTCGAGCTTTGATGGGGCAGCTGAAAGGCAACCTCTAGAATTTATGGATTGAATGCCCCGGCTTAGCCGGGGCATTTTTACTTGCCGGGGGTATAGACATGCAAAAGTTCTTATTTTTGTTTTTGATTCTGGTTTCGACCGGAATTTCTGAAATCATTGAAGAGGGGCCTTATACTTTTAATATCGAGGCTGTGAATCGTTGGAATATGGAGATCGAGAGGGTACGCTTTAAGGTGGATCTCGATGGAAACCGCGCCATGATCAAGGCTCGCTCGAGGGGCTATCGTGCCACACGCGTCAGCATGGATCTTCAAGAAGGCAAGTCCGAATATGATGTCACAGTCACACTGCGCGAACCCTGGATTGACTTAGACGTAAAAACCACCCGTGGTGAGCACATCTTTACCCGAATCAAAAACCGTGGCAATCAGGTTCCTGGCGATAAATACAGTGTCGAAATCACCATTCTTGAAATGGATTTTAAGTATTTCACACCCTGGGACGTAAAAATCGAGATCGACAACTGGCCTCTTTGGAGAGCTGATGTCGATGTGGATGGTTTGATTTTCGGGCGCAAGGTCATCATTACCTTTGATCGCAAAGAACTGAGGCATTTTAACAATGACATTTTGGTGAAAATCCCCAAAGACGGAGAACGGCTTCAACATCGCGAAGAAATGCGAAAAAAGCTGCTCTTTAGTTTACAAAACAAGGTTAAGAACCCCCACTCCACGCGTGAGGATGTGTTAAAGAAATTGGGAGAGTTGGGGAAATAAAGGAGTCAAGAATTCAAGGACTCAGGAATTCAGGTATTTAGGAATGAAAAGGAATATTTTACGACCTTTGAATGGATCCCCTGGTCAAGCCGTAGGATGACGATAACCAAGAATTCAGGACTCGAGAAATCGAGGAATTCAAGGATGAAGAAGAAAATCACCACCGCGTCATCCTCTGGCTTGACCAGGGGATCCATCTTTTCCTCTATCTTCTTCCTCGACTCCTTTATTCACCCCTCAACCTTGCGAGGTAAACAATGAAAAATATTCTTCTTTTACTAGGTTTGATTTGTTTTTCTGGGCTAGGCTTTGCCAAGCCCTTGATTGATCCTCGACTAGAGGAGCGGATTTTTCTGGCTGAAGACGACACAATCACGGTGATTGCTGGGTTCAAGTCGCCTTCTATTGCTCAATTAAGTTCTAAATCTCCGGCTCAGATTCAACGTTTGAAAATGGACGTTGCCCGCGGATCTCAGGCGGATCTTCTCAAGGCTCTCGCGATTTCAGCCAAAAACACGCAAGAAATGCAGATCACCTCGCTTTGGATCAGCAATATCATCATTATAGAGGCCACCCCCTCTATCATTCGCGACCTACTTGAGCGTGACGACCTCTGGTATTTGCGCCTTGAGCAAGAGGTGAACCTAATTGAGCCCGTCTCTGTTTCTGAAAAGCTCCATCTAAAAGAAGAGGGAGCGACCTATGGCTTGAAGAAATTGAATGTGCCGAAGGTCTGGCAGGACTTCGGGATCACGGGAAAAGGAGTCAAAGTAGGTATTTTGGATACCGGCTATGCAGATCACCATGAGTTTAAAGACCGTGTGATCATCGCT
>CAZRLV010000331.1:0-4193 GCA_964600955.1 uncultured bacterium | reverse complement strand
CATTCCACTTCGGGCAACTCCTCAAAACTAATCCATGGCGGGATTCGTTATTTGGAACAGGGTGCCTTTGGTCTTGTACGTGAATCTCTTAAAGAGCGCAAGGTTCTCTTACGTACTGCCCCGCATCTGGTTCATCCGGTACGCATTAATATACCTGTCTACGAAGGTGATTCGCGCCCCCCATGGATGATTGCGGCCGGTGCACGACTCTATGATTGGTTTGCAGGCCGTGAAAATCTGGCTCCATCTTCACAGCTTGACTCAGAGGCGATCCAGAAAATGCCCCAAATTCGCAAAGAGGGTCTGAAATCCATAATCCAGTACTCAGATGCTCAGGCTCTGGATTCGCGCCTCACCCTGGAAATAGCGCTTTCTGCCCGGTCCATGGGGGCTACTGTGGCCAACTACACTGAAGTCACGGAAGTTCGTCCCGCGCCCTGGGGCTATCGACTTACTTTGTTGGATCGGCGCCACGGGACTACCTGGACCTGTAAAACCCGCTACCTGGTTAATGCTGCCGGTCCCTGGGTTCCAGGATTGGATCAAAAAATATCCCAGCAATCGAATCGCCCTAAACTTCGGCTCATTCGCGGGATTCATTTTGTGGTAAAGCCGCGTATTCATTCCGAGGGCTTTCTACTTCTTCCAAGAGATGGGCGTGTTATTTTTGTTTTACCGTGGACCAAAAATCATAGCTTGATTGGTACCACCGAATCTGAGTATCAGGGAAGTGAGTTGGATCATATTCCTGTATCTGAGGAAGAGATAAAGTATCTAAAATCAAATATTGAAGAATACTTCCCTGAAATTGCCCTGGAATCTGAGCAGATTATGCATACCTATTCGGGGGTTCGGTGCATCGCCGATCGTGGTGAATCGAACCTCTCAAAGATGCAGCGCGAAGCATTGGTTCTAAAAGAGAACTTGAGTTCAAGAAGTGGATATTTCGCGATCCTTGGGGGCAAGCTGACCAGCCATCGGTCCCTGGCGGATCAGGTGATTTCAAGTATTGAATCTCAATTACGCCCCGAAGAAGCAAGACGTTGCAATACTGAAACTGAACCACTGCACGGTGCTTATCCTATTGAGGACTCTTTTTCTATTTCTTTGCACCGAGAACTCGAAAGACTTGATCTACCCATGTCGGTTCTCAATCGTTGGAAGCGCATCTATGGGTCGCGTTGGGTGGACATTGCTCAGTACTATATGGAAAAATCCTCTCTGAGGGAAGCGGTGCTGGGAACGGACATGGTCAAAGCTGAATTGCGCTACAATGTCCGCGATGAAATGGCCGCCAAAATCGAAGATGTACTTCTGCGGCGCACCAAGATGATTTATGATCTGAGTCCAAATCAAATGGAGGACTTTCAACAGGCCATGGATACCGTCGAGTGGTAGTTTAATTTCATTAGGAGGATCAAATGGACCCCATTCTGATGGCATTGGATCAGGGAACAACGAGTTCCAGAGCACTACTATTTAATCGTAGGGGAGAGACTCTAAGCGAGGACCAGCAAGAATTTCCCTGTCTTTATCCAAGGGGGGGCTGGGTCGAACAGAATCCAGAAACCCTATGGAGTTCTCAGATCAACTCCCTCAAACGCGCCCTGGAAAAATCAGGAAAACAAGCTAGCGAGATTACGGCGCTTGGCATCACCAATCAAAGAGAAACCCTCATCGCCTGGAATAAGGAAACCGGAGAGGCTTTAACGAACGCCATCGTTTGGCAATGCCGCAGAACGGCAGGCTATTGTGACCAGCTTAAATCTGAGGGATTCGAGCCGCTATTTCGTAAAAAAACGGGCCTGGTTTTAGATGCGTATTTTTCGGGAACCAAGATGCGCTGGATCCTGGATAATATTCCCGCAGCTAAAAAATTAGCCAGTGAAAACAAACTGGCTTTTGGAACTGTGGATTCCTGGCTCATTTTCAAACTCACCGCAGGAAGACAGCATGTCACGGATGTCAGCAATGCCTCCAGGACGCTTGTCTATAATATCTTTGAATCCCGCTGGGACGAGGAGCTCCTGGGCATTTTAGGGATCCCGCCCAGCACTCTGCCAAGAGTGGTGAGTTCGAGTGAAGTCATTGCCAGGACAGACCCGTCGATCTGCGGGGCTGAAATCCCCATTGCCGGCATTGCGGGGGATCAGCAATCGGCCCTTTTTGGACAAGCCTGCACAAAAAAAGGCATGGCTAAAAACACCTATGGAACCGGCTGCTTTTTATTGATGAATACTGGGGAGCAACCCATTCTCTCTAAATCAGGTCTGCTGACAACCATAGCCTGGAAAATCGGGGATGAATTGACCTATGCCCTGGAGGGGTCAGTTTTTGTAGCCGGAGCCTTGATTCAGTGGCTGCGAGACGGTATGGGAATTATTCAAGATGCGTCAGCGACCGAATCCATGGCTCAATCAATCTCAGATTCTGGAGGTGTTTTTGTGGTTCCGGCCTTCGTGGGATTAGGGGCTCCTACCTGGGACCCCTACGCACGCGGAACCATCCTGGGCCTGACTCGCGACTCGAATCAAAATCATATCGTGCGCGCTTCCCTGGAAGCCATAGCCTATCAAAGCCTGGATGTCTTAAAAGCCATGGAATCCGACCTGGGCGAAAATCTCAGTGAACTACGAGTAGATGGAGGGGCTTGCGCCAATAATTTCCTAATGCAATTTCAAGCAGACCTCCTGGGCACCCCTGTATCCCGACCGACCACCTTTGAGACCACAGCGCTAGGGGCCGCTTTTCTAGCAGGCTTAGCAACCGGAGTTTTTGAATCCGTAGAAAGCCTAAGCCAAATCTGGAACGAAGAACAAAGCTTTCAACCCCAGGGTGCCCCAGGAAAAATGGATGCCCAAATAAAAACCTGGCACAAAGCTATTGAGCGAGCAAAAAACTGGGTTGAACCTATTTAAAGATGCTGAAATAAAAGTGGCCTGCCCCCTTTTTTGCCAGAAATTAAGACAATAAGTTGGCAAAGGCAAATCCAACCTGCGCCACCGTTGCATAGATATGGGGAATCTACCTAAGCTTATTCTCTATGTTTTTAAACTCCCTGAGTTTGCCTTCCACCTTTGACCATCGTTGGATTTCATTAAGGTCGATCTCATTCTTGTGCGCAACCAGGATTGCTTGGTCTAGGGATTGAAGATCTCCATCATGGTAGTACCAGCTAAGACTATCTTTAACGCAATCTGTAGGCGACAAAATGCGAAGGATTCCCATTTCTGTCTCGATCTCATCTACTTTTTTTACCGGTACTTCACCAATTGCCAGAGGACCCGCTGGAAATTCAACAAAGAGTTCTGTATCGGGATGTTTAAAGTAGCGACTATGTTTGCAAAACCCCAATGATTCCATCACTGTCTCGATTTTTCCGCGGTCTGAGAATACGTCCATATCTATGAAATCAAGATCATACGAGACATATTTTTCTTGAGAATAAATCGATGCGCAAGATCCGCCAGTGAGAACAGCGTCAATATTATTCTCCTTAAGTGTGGAACATACATGACCGGCGAGTTCCAACCTTGTCATATCTGCAATGGGTTGCACAGAGGCTTTCCTTCGCGCCTCGGACGGCGGCGAATCATGAGGAGGCGTTCCTGTTCTACTGGAGGATAGAAGGAAATAGCTTTAGCAAGTAGAGCTTCTAACTCCTTGAGGAATGGGTATCTTGGATTAAAGCGGTAAATCTTTGTCCTGCCTTCTGATTTGCTGGTTAGAACCCCCCCCGTCTCAAACTTGATCAGTTGTTTTTGGATTGAATCAGGATCCACTCCATAAAATTTGGCGATTTCTCTTGTATAACCCTGTCCTCGCGCAGAGATAAAGATCAAAACACGTTCAGCATTCTTAGCAGTTACTATTGGTTCAAGCATAAGAAACACACCCTATAAAGTCTGACACATATCAGATATACTCTGACAGTCTATAGGGCTAGCTGATCAAATTCAAGAAAGGTGGAACAATTTTTCCAGCCTGTCCCCCTTTTTTGATCAGGGAGTGGAGATGTTCAATTAATGTCATATGTTCCGCCTAAGTCGAGGCAGTATACTAGAACTCCGAACAAGATCTCCAGTCTATGAGGCGGTTTAAATCACCCCTGCGCTCCAGGCAACCACTTTGAGGAAATTCATGGATAGGAAACATACAGGATTCACTCAAAGGATTATCCGGCGAACATTCTT
>CAZRLV010000330.1:0-4217 GCA_964600955.1 uncultured bacterium | reverse complement strand
TCTTTTCTTATTCTATAGTTCTCTAGTTCCGATAGTCCTTTAGTTCCTTCCCCAAATCCTGTCATTCTCCGGCTTGACCGGGGGATCCATCTTTATCTTTCCTCCTCTCCCTGGAATTCCTGTCTCCTTGAATTCCTCGACTCCTTTATTCTAAACTGGCGCTGGTGTTTTGATATGGGTGTTCTTTCTTTTTTCTTGGCGCGCTTTGGGCTGATTTTCGCGTTTTTTATGCTGATTTTCTGCGGTTGTTCTCCCAGGCGTCAGGAACCTCGTGTTCAGGGAGTGGCTTTGGATCGTATGCGTGGGTCCGAGGGGGTTTTTGCCTATCGCGATTCTTTTTATGATGACCGGGGATCCGGGCGCTATATTTATCCGGTTGCACTGCAAGACCGTAATGGTCTCTTTGATCTGCGTGAATTTCAGATTCGCGATCTTGGGCGTATGCTTGAGATTCGCATCAGTTTTCGAGCACTGATCCTGCGCCAGGACCTTAGCGCCTCGTTGAGCCTCGATGACTTCTCATCGCAGGCAGAGTCCGGCTCTTTGACTCAGGGAGATCTCAATAAGATTTTGACGGTAAAAGAGCGTGAGGGTAGATCCCTACCGGCTGATTTTTTTCATCAAATGATTGATATTTACATCGACACCGATCATCTTCCTGACTCGGGTCGAACCTTTGCCCTGCCAGGTCGTAATATCGAGTTTAATGCGAACGAGGGCTGGGAAAAGGTGATTGTCATTCATCCGGGTTCGAGGCGTTTGATCGATGCTGTGGCTACTGAGAGAAGCGAGTGGCATGAACTCTATAAAGCTCGCTCTGATATTCTGGTGCCCTCGGACATCAAGTTGCGTCAATACCAGATCATTGCGCGTGTACCGCGCAGGGATTTCCCTGCCACGCCCGTACAGCAATGGGGCTTCCAGGTTTGCGTGATGGGATACGAGCCGAGCAATCTAGCCCGCAATGGTCTGTTTAACCGTGAAGTCACCGCTTTTGCCACTGACACGACCTTTGGGGGCGGCAGTGATTATGAGGGGAACCCCAATGTCATTGATATCCTCTCACCCGACAAGGATTCACAGTTTGCGGTGCTTTCGCGCTTTCGTTCCGGCCCCTATGCGGGTGAGCATGTTTTAGCTATTTTGCCCATGATTTATGGTACTTCAGTACCTTAAAGCCTACATAAATCATCAAAATAACCCTATTTTTGTTTAGCATCTCCTTCTAAAAGTCGATACGAAAAATGGCTTATGAACCCATTTTTTATGCGAGTTTTTCTGCGATTCCGCATGTGCTCCTGCACGGTTTTCCGTTGCCTGCTGGGACTTTCCCTCTTTCTTAATTTCTGGAATCCCTCATTTAGCGAGAATCCATTTCGTGATGTTCCGCCCGACCATTTTGCCTATAAGGCCATAAATCAATTGCTGCAAAATGGATTTATGCAGGGCTATCCGGACGGGACCTTTAAGGGGCGCAGAGTGCTCTCGCGCTACGAGTTTGCCGTGATTTTGGCTAAGATCCTGGCTAGAATCGAAGCAGACAAAGAGGCTGGGAAGCCATCGGAGATTAGTCCCGATACAGACTTTATTTTGGATAGACTCTCCACTGAATTTAGCACGGAGCTGGGTATGCTTGGAGTCCGTGTGGACTCTCTTGAAAAGCGCGTGGAAAAGGTTGAGAGTGATACCAAAGTTTTAGATATGGCCCTTTCCAATGTCCACCTCGACGGTTTCTACCAGGGCAGTCAGCAATATATTTTTCGTAAAAACGAGTGGGTAGACTTTCAGGAGCCTGGACTGCATAAACTCAGTCAGGACGTATTTCTAAGATTCCTGGGGAACCCAAAATCATCCGACGACGCCTTTACCAAGGATCTGGAAGCCTTTGTGGAACTCAAAGCAAATCTCTCAGGTGTGGCTTCACAGAGACTGGAGTACGATTTCTCAGATCAGCCGGAGCCCGGAGACGAGGTGGATGATTTTGCCACGGGAATTCGCGATGAGAGAAAAGTCATGGTCAATAAGGCTCATTTTAAATCCAAAGCCAAATTGATGAATCTGAGAGTCTTCATGGGAGAACAATTTACAGATCTTAGAGACCCGGCCTCACTTTTGACGGCCTCGGTTTGGAGAGTGAATCCGTCCAATGGAATTTTTTCAGGCATTGAGGCCGATGGAAAGCTGGGTTCCTGGAGCTATTTTACATCGGTGCTCAAGCGCACTCAGGAATCGAGTGCTCCTGGTGGGAGTCTGGAGAGTCTTTTTTCGAAATTCAGTAAGGCGACTGAATCGAGCGATGATGTGTTTTCCTTTCGCACGACCTTTCAGCCCTGGGAATCAGTGACCCTGGGCGCTTCCATGGTCGAGCATGCCTTTAATTTTGATACCCGCGATGATTTTAACCGCATCATCGGCTGGGATACGCGTTTTCAAACCAAAGGGGATTCAAGTTTTAGTCTCACTCTCAATTCTCTGATCTCAGAGGGCCGTGGCAATACGCATGGCACGGGCTTTAAAACAGACCTTCAATATGAGACCAAAAAACTTCTTTTGACCTTGAAATCCTATGATTTTCAACCGGAGTTTCAGACTTCCGTCTCCTCGAGTCAGTTTGTGGATACCGCCGAGGGAAACTACGGAAAAGGCGATACCAAGGGTGAAAAGCTTATTCGCCTCACCTCCAAGTATTCCTTTAAGGAAGGGGATTTGGCCTATCTGAATTATCTCAATTCCACGTTTACAGGACAGGTCAAATGGTGGCAAAGCAGGCCGGGAGATGAGTTCGCGCCCTGGTATGGGCATAATGGGACTTTACTCTCACTTTTCACCGTGGCTGATTTTCATCGTGAACCCGTGATGTTTCAGGGTGAAATGACAGATATGCCCGCTCAGATTCAGTTAACCCATGAGATCAAAAAAGACGCTAAAAAAGATGAGAAAGGTCGAATTCGCCATAAGCTGGCCGGAGGTATGAAGGTTTTTCCATTTCTTGGGTTTCGTGGATTTGCTGAGCATATTACGGACCTCGATGATATTCAGCTCGATAAAAACTTCACTCGCTTAACCACGGCTCTAGAAATGATCGGGGGCTTACATAAACGCCTGCTTTATAAGAACCGCATGGTAGACCGCGTTGACTTTCCAGGTCGTCTCAATGAAATTGATGTCAATATCTGGTATACGGAATGGACCTGGGATGTTCTCAAGGGCCATTCCCTGGGTGACGCGGCCCTTAAGCTCTTCTACCAGAATTTCAAGGTCAACGTCGCTGCTTTCAGGGATGCCTCCTTTATAGAGGACTCATGGGTCTCTGAGCTGAATATGAATTTTTCAAAAAAGCTTGAGGCACGGACCTTTTATGGCTGGCAATTCAAAAGGAATCTCGATGGGGTGGGAGATGATTTTTGGAATTGGTTTGGAGAAATCTCCTATGAGCCTACTCCATCGACGGAGATTGCCCTCACTTACGGTGATGACTATTCCAATGAAGAGCAGTTTAAGTTTAAGACCACAAGGCAGAGACTAACCCTTAAAGTTCAATCGGATTTTTAATCATGAAAACTAAAACAAAATTTATGGGAATCTTGATTATAAGCCTGATGTCGCTATGGCTTCAGGGATGTTTTCAGGACTACACGGTAGAAGAGCGAAATGTGGTATCTGGGATTTTAATTGCCAGTTCTGAGAAGCGCGAGGTCAGTTTCAATTTTGATAATGTGAGTAGTTTCCCGGCGGTCAGTTCGCGCCTGGCATCCTGGTTTACCACGGGCCGCAGTATTGAGATTACCCAGTTTGAGCGACTTCCCACCCTCAATATTCCCGGCTCGCATTTTGAACTATGGGCCTCAGGATCACAAAAGGTCAGCTTTGGAAAATTCAGGGTTTCCCAGGGAGATCTGGTGTCCTTTGTAGATGGAGTTACAGGCCCCTCGAAATGTGCAGGCGACCCTAAGGTCTGTAGCTTTAACATGACGGACCCCAATACCCCACTATTTACGGACCTCGATCGTGTGGAGATCAGTATCGAACCACCCTTTGACGCCGATCTTTTGCAAACAGGTTCCCTGATTCTCGCGGGCTCGATCATTAATGAGAATGCGGGTACGGTAGATCCTCTGGTTTTTCCTGTATCGTTTTCGCAAAACGCGATTACCGCATCGGCCTCTTTGACCCTGTTAGCCGATGAGGCGGTCAAGGGTTTTGTAACCTTAAATTTA
>CAZRLV010000329.1:0-4268 GCA_964600955.1 uncultured bacterium | reverse complement strand
TCGCCATCTTCTGCTTCCACCTCCCCGCTCTTTTCTTATTCTATAGTTCTCTATTATCGTCATTCTACGGCTTGACCGGGGGATCCACTCAAATGGTCGTAAAAAATCTTTATTCCTGTGATTCCTCTGCTACCTTTGATTCTTGACTTTCGCCTTCCTGGACTTTAGACAGTAAACGTTGGTTTTATAGGATTTAGTGTCTGGTAATAATGGTTAAAGTTTTAAATTTATTCTCAGTTCTTCTTTGTCTGTGGGCTTCTCATTTTTCTTTTGCTGTGGACCTTATTCGGATTCCGGTTGGGGCCACTCGGAAATATATTGAGATTACCCTGGGGCTTTTGAACTATCACAGTCATAGTCTTGAATTTGTCGAGACGGGCGATCGTATTAAATTCATGAATCACTTTCCACTGGCAGAGCTCAGGGGGCTGGTCAAGGGCGCTCCTATCGCGCTATTTGAGAAATGGAAATCAGGCAAAATGGATTTCGAAGATCTGGACTCGATTTCTCATTACAAGCTGGTTTTTGACCTCGATCTCAAGAAGCTTTTGCAAACCCAGGAATCCAAAGTTTTGGCCTGGAAAAAGAAAATAGCTCTTGAGCAGTTTGAGATTATCCCGGGTAGCGAGAGTATTCAGGTCAGGGCCAAAACATTATGGAGGCAGATTAAACCGGTTGTACCCTGGTTTCCTGGGATTAATCTGATGGAAAATAAGGCTCCGGTCAGCTTTTATTTAGAGGTTGAGCCTGAGGTTGATCAGCACCTCGTCCGTCTGAAATTTCTTAAGGTCCTGCTACTCGAACATGATCTCACAGGCGCGTTCAACTCGATTTTAGTTCCCAAACTATTTCTGGATCTAGAAGGCCTACCCCTACTTGGAAATCACTCACAAGTGCGTATCAAGAACCATAAACTCACCATTCTTCTCACGTCTTAGAACTTGGTAATCTTGCCAACACCCTCGTTTCGGTGGTAGAACCATGCCATGATTCGTGATCTTCAAGCATTGCTCAGTTCAGCCCTCAATCAAATAGAGGGAACGATTCCTGAAAAACTTCAGATCCTTCCCGCCACCCACGAGCGCTTTGGGGATTTTCAAACCAATGTGGCGCTCCAGCACGCGGGAGTTTTGCGTAAAAAGCCTCTTGATATCGCAAAGCAGTTGATTTCATTGCTGCCGCAGGATTCTATCCTGGAGCAAGTACAGATAGCACCCCCGGGGTTTGTAAATCTAACTCTGAAAAACTCCTTTGTCTGTGAATCTCTTGAAAAACTCTTTGAAGACCCATTTCATGGAGTTTCGCAATTTGGTGAGAATCAAGTTCATCTCGTGGATTATTCCAGTCCCAACGTAGCAAAAACTATGCATGTAGCGCATTTGCGCTCAACCATCATTGGAGATGCCATCACAAAGGTCCACAGGGCCTGTGGCTTTAAGGTGATTTCAGACAATCATCTAGGAGACTGGGGCACTCAGTTTGGAAAACTGCTTTATGCCTATAAGAATTTTTCAGCACATACGGAAACCATTACCATTGAAGACTTGGAAAAGCTTTATCAAGAGTTCAATTCGCGAGCAGACCAAGACCCTGAATTAGAAAATAGAGCCAGGGAGGAGCTATGTCTGCTCCAGGACAAGCAAGAGCCCAATTTTTCACTCTGGAAGAAGTTTACTCAGATCTCTCTTGAGGAATTCAGGCAGGTTTACAAGCGACTGGGTATCGAGTTTGATCTTGAATTGGGAGAGTCTTTTTATCACGATTCTCTTGCGGGCACAGTTGAATCTCTAAAATCAAAAGGACTCTGCCGTGAATCGGAGGGGGCTCAGGTGATTTTTTTCGCTGATGATGACCCGCCTCCTTTTTTAATTCAGAAAAAAGACAACTCTTTTCTTTATGCCACTACGGATTTAGCGGCCATTCGCTACCGCGAGCAAGAATTTAACCCGTCGCAAATTATCTATGTAACCGATAGCCGACAAAAGCTTCATTTTACGCAGCTATTTAAGGCAGCTGAATTAATGGGCTCTGAAATGGAGCTTGTTCACTTGCCTTTTGGACTCATGAAATTTTCAGGAGGCTCGGTCATGTCTACGCGTAAGGGGGGCGTAATTCGTCTTGACTCCTTGTTGAATGAGGCAGAGAGCCGTGCATATGGTGTGATTTCAGAATTGGATTACTCAGAATCGCAAAAATCAGTGATTGCCCGGGTCGTGGGTATTGGGGCTATCAAATACCAGGATCTCTCTCAAAACCCGGCGACAGACATTCAGTTTAGCTGGGAAAAAGCTTTGAACCTCGAGGGGAATTCCTCCCCGTATTTGCAATATGCCTACGCTCGCGTCTGCGGAATTCATCGCAAATATCAATCCCGGTTTGAGCAAGAAAACCCCATGCGGTCTAGATTTCTGCTCAAGGAACCCTCCGAGCGTAATTTGGCTTTTTCCATTCTAGGGCTGGGACCTGCAGTTGAAACGGCTGCCAAAAGTTTTCGGCCGCATTTACTGGCTGCAGCTCTTTATGATCTGGCCTCGGCCTTTGCTGGATTTTACGCGCAATGCCCGATTTTGCCTGAGTCAGATTCAGCCTTGCGTCAATCGAGAATGCGGCTGTCTTTGCTTTGTGCCCGACAGTTGCGTTTTGGTCTTGGACTGCTTGGGATTGAAACTCTTGAAAAAATGTAGTGGATCCCCATGAACTACGAGGGGATTCATTTTGATCACGAGAATATTGAAACCCCTCCCCTGCCCCCTGGACCACAGCATAATTTATGGGTTACGCCGCGTAGTTTTTTCTTTATTGAGCAAAACTGCTTAAGGCTTATTCAGCGATCTTCTTGCTTCAAACCCCTGTTTCCCCAGGCAGAGTTTGAGCCGGTTGAGGGTGTTTGCGCACGTATGGAGGCTTATCGGGCAGGTCTTCAGAGCCTTTTGGTGTCAAACGGTCTCCCCCAATGGAATGTGGAATTTTCACCTCCGCTCCAGACCGTTTTTCGTGAGTTTGAGAGGAACTTTAAGGATCTTCCGGCGGACCGACCGCATGTGCTGCGATTACTAGGAATTTTATTAAACAAAGCCCTGATCGGGCCTTCAACCCTGCATCTTGATATTCATAACGGCTGTAATGCCAAATGCGTTTACTGCTGGTTTCACTCTCCTACCAGCGACACACGTTTTGATGCGGGGTGGAAACGACAGTCCATGCCTCCGGAAATTTTTTATCCGCTCATTGATGATCTTGACCAGTTACGTTCCAAGGAGGATTTGCTTTTTTCCGGCAAAGGCGAGCCTTTATTGCATCCACAAATCTATGACTATTTGCGCTATGCCAGTGAGAGAGATTTTTGTATCACATTATTTTCAAATGGAAAAAAGCTGACCCCCCGCACAAACCAATTTTTGATCGAACAGGGAATTGATCGTTTATATATTTCGCTATCGGCCGCCTCGCGTGAGATCTATCCCGAAGTGAACCCAGCCGAGGGTCCTGAAGGATTTGATTTGATTATGGAAAACCTGAAAGATCTTGCTTCTCGCAAGCAGTCTAGCGGTGCTTCCAAACCCCAGGTTTATCTCGTGAGTGTGGTTACAAGTATCAATGTCAGTGAGATGCTTGATTTTGCTATGCTCGCCAAAGAGCTTGAATTTGAGGTCGTGCGTTTTCAGTTGGTTCATATTCAAGACTACAACAAATATCTAGCCTTGAGTGAAGCAGACCTCAAGCTGGCCTCTGAAAGCCTGGCTGAGGTTGAAAAGCATTTGAAGGAGTCCCAAACCCGCGTCAATGAGAACATCCATCTTCAGCTAAAAACTGCAGACCCTAAAACTGGAAACTGGTTTTCAAATTCTCTGCCTAGCGCGGGCTGCACGGTTGGCTATGATTTTTCCAGGGTCTGGGCAGATGGGCAGGTCAGCTTCTGCTGCTCCCCCAAGGTTTTATCCACACTCAAGGACCAATCCTTCATGGATCTTTGGACCAGTGAACTTTACCAGAGCCTGAGAACCTCGGCACTTTACCTGAATGAAAACACAAAAAAAACTTTCCCGGATGGCACCACGCTTCTGGGAGATCATTGTTTCGGATGTCCAAACTACGAAGGAGTCGAGTTCGTGAGTCAAACAGCAAAAAAACTATTTCCAAAATCCTATGGGAAAAGGGAGGAAGAGGAGAAGATTTAACCACGAAATACACGAAAAGTTGAAGAAGGTACTAGAGAACTATCGGAACTAGAGGCATCATCGGAATGGGGAAAGGAAAAAATAGTTGCC
>CAZRLV010000328.1:0-4294 GCA_964600955.1 uncultured bacterium | reverse complement strand
TAATCAAGGCGGCTCCCGAAAAAGAGGCCTTCAGACCTCTATTAAACCGCCTGATTAGTTCAAAATAGCAAGTCTAACCCTTGGGTCGCCTATGAAGCTGTCACTTCCTGAAAGGCTTCTGAAGCTGCAATTTTTGCACCTTCTTTAGTTTCAGATTTATTCAAATAGCCAATTCCCCCAACTATGAACATGAGTAGGCGAAACACTCCAAATAGAAAAATGGAGTCTGGTAGAATTCTGAACCACAAGAATTTGTGCACGATAGCGATCTCGTAAAACTCTCTTGACCTTGCAAACCAAAATCCAGAATCAACGGAGGCTAGGAGCTGAAGTATTCCCACAGGAACAACCACCAGAACTACCATAAGAAACAACCCTAAGTTTAGAGCCCAAAAGGAGTGAATAAACCCCTTGGATTTCTCAAAATACTCGCTACTGGTAAGGTTTCTCATGACAAACATAATCATGGAAATAGAGAGGAACCCATAGACCCCCATCATGGCACCATGGCCGTGGGCTGCAGTTAGCCAACTTCCCATTTCAAAATAGCTAATTACGGGCTGGTTGATAAGAAAGCCCAGGATTCCAGCTCCAAAGAAATTCCAAATGCCAACAGCAATCAGGCACCAGAATACTTCCTTGTATTTAAAGTTCTTTCCTTGACTTATAAGGTTTTTGTATTGGTCATAAGCCTCCACGCACAAAAGACAGAGGGGGACCACCTCCAGGGCGGAAAAACAGGCGCCAAGAGCTATAATAAAGGATGGGCTACCCGTAAAATACCAGTGGTGGGCCGTCCCGATCACGCCACTTCCCAAAAGAATCGTGATTTGAAATGTCAGCGCCCTTACCGTAGAGCGAATTTCCAAGAGCCCCATGGCCACGAACAACACCCCCATGACGACGATGGCAAAGACCTCAAAGGTTCCCTCTACCCAAAGATGAATCACCCACCATCTCCAATACTCGGCTATGGTTACATGGGTTGTGGCATCAAATAGCAGTGAAGCCCCATACACAAGTCCCATCCCTATAGCGGAGTAACTAAACAAGTGAACTAGACCAAACCTGTCCTTTTCTTTAACTAACCTGGGCCAAATTCCACGACAAACCAACGTAGCCCAAATCAGTAGGCCCGAAAACAGTAGAACTCTCCAAAAATAACCAAGCTCTAGGTATTCCCATCCATCAGAGCCGAGGAAAGAGAGAGATTCCGGAAGTCGACCAAGTACAGTCGCCACCTCACCAAGCATAGAGCCCACAGCGATAAACACAACAACCACAAATACGACATCTACCAAGAGCCCCTGAAACTTTGGTTCCTTGCCACCAATGAGGGGGGCCATGAAGAGCCCCATCCCAAGAAAGCAGAGTGCAATCCAGAAAATTACGAGTTGCAGGTGTAGGCCTCTGGCAAGGTTGAAGGGTAAGATGATACTTAGATCTAGTCCGTAAAACGCATTTGTCTCCACATAGGAGTGTGCCATATATCCCCCTAGAAGACTCTGCACCAAAAATAAAACTCCCGCCAGGGCAAAATACTTCAATGTTTTCTTCTGTGACAGGGTAGCGCGGAAGCGCTCTAAAGGACTGTTTTTTCCCTGAGTTTCCACAGGGCAGAAGTTGCCGCGAAAGTATAAAATACTGATTAGCCCGATTCCTAGAATTAGGAGCCCTACAGATAGGGCACTATAGAGCACTGAATCTGGAGAGACTGTATTACCAGCATCCTCATCATAGGGCCAGTTATTGGTGTATGTGTGGTTTTTGTTTGGCCGCTTCGTGGTAGAGGACCAGGCGGTCCACCAAAAATAATTAATCATATTCTTAATATCTTGCTCGCTTGCTTTCAAATGCACTCCATCTTGAATCCATTCATTTGAAATCCGGGCAAAGTAGTAATTCTGCAAGGTCCGTAACCCTTCTTCCTGAACAGCGGAGAGTGTAAGAATGCGAGACTGTTTATTAAAGCGATTTCTCTTAAATTCACTGACGACAAGCTCTTTAGACTTTAGATTCGTTTTATAGGAGCTTGCCAAAACATGAATAGATTCGGCTGTGAAGTCAGGACCATAGTAGGAGCCGTGGCCAAGTATTGAACCGTAGTCTACCAACTGATTGTTTAGCGTTAACTTTTGCCCCTGCTGAATTTGCTCAGCAGTCATTACTACGGCCCCCTGTGAACTTAAAACCTCTTTGGGAATTGGTGGCTTATCGCGAAAAATAGCAATCCCCATATAGAGCAAAATTAAA
The DNA here is from genome assembly GCA_964600955.1 of uncultured bacterium. GTDB lineage: Bacteria > Muiribacteriota > UBA6191 > UBA6191 > UBA6191 > CAZRLV01. The sequence continues at coordinate 2,041 of CAZRLV010000328.1, read as the reverse complement.
AACGATGTGACCAGTACTCCAATTAGTATTTTTCCAAATTTATTCTTCATCAGGAACTCCTATTATTGTTTAGATTCACAATTGTTAACAGCAAAATGCGCGCCAAATCCAGACCTGCATTTTTTAAGTAATGTCTGTTGTCTATTTGACAGCGCAGGGTTGTTGTATTTACAGCACGTTGTATTTTTGACCACAATGGCTTAGGGTGTAGTCATGGACTATGAATCAAAATTTGACCCTGTCATTCAAGCAGCGCTCAACTTGACGTCTTCACTCGATTTGGAACAAGTGTTGGCTTCCATTCTCGATGAACTCAACAGGCTTATTCCATACGATGTGGCAACCGTTCTACTGAAGGAAGGCGATAAACTGCGAGTTCTGGGTTCAAGAGGGTTTTTGGCTCCCTGTGAATTGGTTTTTTCTATTTCTAAAAATCCAAGATTGGGGCGTGCTATTTGCTCGAATAAAGCTATTCGCTTTTCAGATCCAGCGGAAAAAGATCCCTTTGATGGACTGATCGAAGACCCAGATAATGCCTTGAAGAAGGTTCACTCCTGCATGGCATCACCCCTTATTTTTATGGGAGACATTATGGGCGTTTTGACCGTTGATAGTCTCAAGTCTGATTTATTCACTAGAGCGGATGAAGACACGCTGATGGCTTTTGCCACATTTGCTGCGCTTGCTATACGGAATGCGCAACTGATGCATGAGGCAAAAAAGTCAAAAGCTTTACTGGTACATCAAAACAGGAACCTGCGGGAAGAAATTGAATATCGCTTTGGGGGGTCTGAGCTCATTGGTGAAAGTAAAGCGATGATGCGACTCAAGCAGGAACTTGAGATTGTGGCCCCATCCAATAAATCTGTGCTGATTCAAGGGGAAACAGGTTCAGGAAAGGAAATTGTTGCGCGGTACATTCACCACCACTCTCTTTGTCCACAAAAACCTATTATTTATGTGAACTGTGCAGCGATTCCAGAGACCTTGATTGAGAGTGAGCTCTTTGGACATAGAAAAGGGGCTTTTACTGGAGCTTTAGAGAGCCGTATTGGAAAATTTCGATCTGCTGATGGAGGAACCCTTTTTTTGGACGAGGTGGGGGATTTGCCTTTGAATGCCCAACCCAGACTGCTCCGTGTTCTACAGGAGGGAGAGGTTACACCTCTGGGGTCAGATCAAACCTTAAGGGTTAATGTACGGGTTATAGCGGCCACAAATAAAGATCTTTTGCATGAGGTGGAAAAACTAAGATTTCGTCAAGACCTTTACCATCGGTTAGCTATTTTCCCCATAACGGTTGCTCCTTTAAGTGAACGGATGGAGGATATTCCACTATTAGTTGAACATTTTTTACAAAAGCATAGCCCAGGCCTTGGGTTGCAAAACATTCCTCTTAGAGAGGAATTCCTGGAGGCACTCTATCAGTTAAGGTGGCCCGGAAATGTAAGGGAGCTAGAACATTTCATAGAAAGGGCTCTGATTTGGTCCAGGAGGTTTACTCACCCAGAATTGAATCAAGTTTTGATTCAACAATTATTTGGCGAGAATCAAAATAGTTTTCCTAGAGCGCAGATTCAAAGCTCAGAATCAGACTTTAGTCTAGCTTCCTGTATGGAAGTATCAAGCCTCAAGGGGGCAACCGAAAAATTTCAGAGATCACTCATACATAAAACCTTGGAAGAAAATCATGGGAATCAGGCTAAGGCCGCAAGGGTGCTATGCGTTGATCGATCCAACCTAAACCGCAAAATAAAGGCATTTGGTTTGTAGTTATATTAATCAAACGGATACATTTAGTTTGATTCGGTACTGGTTCACCTCTCCCGGATCAGCGACCGTTAAAAACAGGCCTTCAAATACCTATTAAACTGCTGAATAAGTCCAGGGCAATGATTTCGTTAGTCCTGTTCAACAAGCTGGTCAGACAAATACTTGTGGATGACTCCTGCGATCATGGTGCTGATAGGGAATCCCTTCCTGTATGGCTCTTTTTTGGATACCTTCGAAATCTTTTTGGGTTAATCGAATATTGATGCGT
>CAZRLV010000327.1:2605-4314 GCA_964600955.1 uncultured bacterium | reverse complement strand
GTTTTTGCTTCATTCTCAAGGCTCGTTATGATACTATCTGGCGCTTCTAACGGCTTAAACAAAGGAGTTTCGATGTTTGACCATCTCGAAGTACCTACTCAGGGCACACGTATCACTGCTAATGAAGATGGTTCCCTCAATGTTCCCAATGACCCGATTATTCCTTTTATCGAGGGGGACGGCATTGGACCAGACATTTGGAAGTCAACCCAGAAAGTTTTAGACGCGGCCGTCAACAAGGCCTATCGCGGAGATCGTAAGATTGCCTGGTTTGAAGTCTATGCCGGTGAGAAAGCCTTTAACAAAGTTAACAAATGGCTTCCCAGAGACACCCTCACAGCCGCTCGCGAATATAAAATCAGTATCAAGGGCCCCCTTTCCACCCCCGTTGGCGGTGGAATCCGCTCAATTAATGTGGCTCTGAGACAAGAGCTCGATCTCTATACCTGCCTCAGACCTGTGCGGTTTTTCAGCGGGGTTCCCTCTCCGCTTAAGAATCCAGAAAACACAGACATGGTCATCTTTCGTGAGAACACAGAAGATATTTATGCTGGTATCGAGTTTCCTGACGGATCGCCAGAGGTCACCAAGTTAATCCGATTTCTACAGGACGAGTTTGGAGTCAGTAAAATTCGCTTTCCACAGTCTTCCAGTATTGGAGTGAAACCTATCTCCAGGGAAGGCTCAGAGAGACTGATTTCTGCAGCCATTGAGTATGCCATCAAGCATAAAAAACCCTCGGTTACCCTGGTTCACAAGGGTAATATCATGAAGTTTACCGAAGGGTATTTCAAAAACTGTGGATATGAACTGGCCGAAAAGCAGTACGGTGACCAATGTTTCACCTGGGAAAAATGGGATCACATCAAAGAAAAGCAGGGTGAATCTGCCGCTAATGCCGCCCAGGACAAGGCCATCTCAGAAGGCAAAATCATCATTAAAGATGTTATTGCAGATGCCTTTCTTCAGCAAATCCTGACCCGCCCCAAGGAGTATTCGGTCATCGCTACCATGAATCTCAATGGGGATTATATTTCAGATGCATTAGCAGCTTGTGTCGGAGGCATTGGAATCGCTCCTGGAGCCAATATCAATTACCGTAGCGGTAATGCAATCTTTGAGGCTACCCACGGAACAGCTCCCAAATACGCAAACCAGGACAAGGTAAATCCCGGATCATTGATCCTCTCTGGCGTTTTAATGCTTGAGCACCTGGGTTGGCAAGAAGCCGCAGATCTCATCATCAAGGGTCTACAAGCCTCGCTCGCCGCCAGGCGAGTGACCTATGACTTCTACCGACTCATGGAGGGGGCCACCAAACTCAAATGTTCTGAGTTCGGTGAAGAAATTATTAGGAATATGATTCCTTCTTCTTTATCTGAATCTTTAGATCCATGTCCTCGAAGTTGACTTCGCTTTCTTTCTCGACGCCATCGAGCGAGCCATCGAGTTGTAGGTCAGTGCATAAAGTCTCGCTGGCTATCATTACCCCGAATTGATTGACGGTTTTTCTAAGCGCATCAGAATCTGTGATGACTCGTACCTCAATTCTGTCCGAGAGACAATAGTCAGCCTCTTTTCTCAAATTCTGAATATGCATATTCTGAAAATGAAAAAGCTAAGGTAATTGAAGGAATGGGAGAAAGAGGAATTAACATTCAAAGATATAAAGGTCTAGGAGAAATGAACCCTAAACAATTATGGGAGAC
>CAZRLV010000327.1:0-2595 GCA_964600955.1 uncultured bacterium | reverse complement strand
ATAATTTCACGACCATGGCCCTCGAGGATCAACTCCTCGGTTTCTGTGAGATCTATCGAGACGATAATCTGCCCTTCTGAGGCGCAGTCAAACCCTTCTTGAGCCCGGTAACCCATTTCAAATTCGCTGCCTTCAATTTCAAATCCACAGACCAGGGCCTTGCCATCACGAAGCTCAAAATCACCTTGCTTGGAGGCCTTGAGCACAGACTGAAAATCTCGTCCAAATCTTGGACCGAGCTCCTTAGCGTTTAAAACGAGAAATGGAGAGCCAAGCTGTGATGGATCTGTCTCAAAGACAATATCCTTAGCATTCAACTCCTCCATAAGCACATCTTTATAGGTATTGATCAGTGCTTGATTGAGGCTTCCGCCAACCTTGACACAGCCCACGGGCTTTCTTACTTTACGCCGATTTTTTGACCGGAGGCTATGGCCTAGTGATACGATTTGACGCACCCCGTCCATATCCTGACTCAGAGGTTCATCTACTAAAGAGCTGTCCACTGAGTCCCAGGTCGATAAATGTACGGATTTCTCCCCCGTAAGATGACGATAAATTTGCTCAGAAAGAAAAGGCATAAATGGAGCCAAAACCTTACACAGTCCCTTTAAGACAAAATAAAGGGTTTCGTAAGCACAGACCTTATCTTCGTCGTTCTCTTCCTTCCAAAAACGTCGGCGTGAGCGCCTTACATACCAATTAGAAAGTGTCTCCAGAAAGCTCTCAATACTACGACACGCGTCGTTTAGCTCATAATTATCAAGGCTATCTGTCACCACTTTGAGCATAATGAAAAACTCAGAGAGAATATAGCGGTCCAAGACATTCTTAGAATCGGTTTTACCTGTGGGCCGAATGCCGTCTATATTGGCATAGGAAACCAAAAACGAGAATATATTCCACAAGGGCAAAATTGTGGATTTAACCACTTCCTTGACCTCATGATCCGAGAAGCGCACCTCCTGGCCTTTGACCACAGGCGAGGTCACCAGAAAATAGCGCAAAGCATCCGCACCGTATAGGTGAAAAATATCCATGGGAGGCGTGTAATTCTTATGGCGCTTAGATAGCTTGCGGCCATCCGGGGAAAGAATCAACCCGGTGCAAATTACATTCTTGAAGGCCGGACTATCAAATAGTGCCGTGGCAATCACAGTCAGCGTATAAAACCAGCCACGAGTCTGATCCAAGGCTTCACAAATAAAGTCAGCCGGAAAACGACTTTCAAATTTCTCACGGTTTTTAAAAGGATAATGCTGCTGAGCATAAGGCATGGAACCCGACTCAAACCAGCAATCCAAAACCTCGCTAACACGATGATAGGTCTTGCCATCCTTTTCAATTTTCACAGAGTCCACAAAATGCTTGTGAATATCATCAAATTTCTGCCCGCTGGCCTCTTCGAGTTCCTGTACACTTCCAAAGCAGAGCAAATCTCCGTCCTCGCTCTTCCAAACAGGTAGCGGAGTACCCCAGAAGCGATTGCGACTGATGGCCCAGTCCCTGGCGTTTTCCAGCCATTTGCCAAAACGACCGTCGCGAATATGACCGGGAACCCAATGCACGCTCTTGTTATGAGCCACCATCTTGTCCTTGAGCGCTTCCACATTAACAAACCAGGTAGAAATAGCCTTATACATCAAAGGCGTGTCGGTTCTCCAGCAAAAAGGATAGTTATGATCGAGAGTCTCATGACGAAAAACCAACCCCTCATTTTTCAGCTCGCGAATGATCAGTTTATCCGCTTCCTTGAAGTTGATGCCGGATAAAAACCCCATGCCCTGTTGGAAGTTTCCCTGGTCATCAATAGGATCAAAAACAGCAATGCCTTCACGTTGACAAACCCTTAAATCGTCTTCACCAAAGGCCGGCGCCTGATGCACGATCCCAGTTCCGCTCTCATCACTCACATAATCATCGAGTAAAACATGAAAAGTCTTTGATGAATCAATCTTGTCTGCTGCAAAGGGTAAGAGCGGCTCGTACTCTAGACCTGATAGGTCCTTTCCACTCATCGTCTCCAGAACCTCGTAGCTCCCCTCTTCAAAATACGCACTCATCTGATTTTTACCCAGATAGTAAATCTCCTGAGTCTCAGAACATCGCAGTTTGACATAGTCCAAATCCGGACCCACACAAAGAGCCAGATTTGAGGGTAAAGTCCATGGGGTTGTGGTCCAAACTAAAAGCCGTCCCGAAGCCCCACCCTTTAGCTTGCATGCTACGGTGAGAGAGGGGTCCTGGGTATCCATATAGTTTAGATTGGCTTCAAAATTGGAAAGCGGAGTAGAAACCTTCCAGGAATAGGGCAGGACCTTAAACCCTTCGTAGATCAATCCCTTATCAAAAAGCTCCTTAAATACCCACCAGACAGATTCCATGAAGTCGCGATCCATGGTTTTATAATCATTTTCAAAATCAATCCAGCGCCCCATTCTCTCGGTAACGGTCTGCCATTCACGGGTGTATCGCAAAACCCCCTTACGGCATTCCTCGTTATAGCGATCCACTCCATAGGCCTCAATTTCAGGCCGACCGGAAACCCCGAGGGCTGCCTCGGTTTCCATCTCAATGGGTAGACCGTGACAGTCC
>CAZRLV010000326.1:0-4324 GCA_964600955.1 uncultured bacterium | reverse complement strand
GCGAGCTTTCGCGTAGATAACGGGGTTCCTAAGGTCGAGGATTTGGAAATTCAGGGGTTTTCGGGAAACTTGGATCTTCTATTTCACTTGAGTGATATTGATCAGGACCCCCTCTCGCTCAGTGTGGAGTTCAGTGTAGATTTGGGCCAGTCCTGGAAATCTCCAGGCTCACTCATAGGCACGACCGCAAGCATAGTTTTGACCAGTTCTGCCGGGGCAATTCACCGTTTGACCTGGGATACGACAGTGGATTTTTTGGGTGATGCTGAGCCGGTTCTATTAAGGGTTACTCCCTCGGATGGAAAAACATCTGAGGTTAAGACTCTGATTTCAGCTCCTTTTGGGGTATTCAATCACGAAAATAATCCTCCGCAAGTCAAGGAGTTTGAGATTGTCGGACGAGGTGGAAACATCGATTTGAGCTTTGTTTTGGAAGATCTGGATGATGACTTGCAATCCATATCTCTTGAAGTCTCTCAAGACGGTGGGACTATATTTAACCCAATCGAGAATTTATCGGGTTTGACCAGCGCTTTGACAGTTAATCAAACGCATTTTTTGAACTGGGCATCTGAAGGTCAGATCTCATCAAATACAACCCAGGTTTTTTTAAGGTTAACCGTGGATGATGGCTTTTTGGGAGGTTCCATCTCAACCCTATCACGCGCTTTTGCTGTCTATAACGCAAATGCGGCCCCGGTTGTAAGTGAGCTTGGTGTTTTGATTGAGACAGAATCACTCAGTCTCAGCTTTCAGGTCTCTGATGCTGAAAATGATCCTTTGCGGGTTTTACTGAGTTATGACATGGATTCGCGCAATACCTGGACACCTATTCCCGATCTTCATCTTGAAGGAGCTACAGCCAACCTATCTGCCACAGGAACCCACAATCTGACCTGGTATATCCACGAGGATTTGGCCTTTGGGGCCGATGATTTGCGTCTGCGTATGCAAGTCGAAGATGGCAAGGAAAGCAGCGATTTTCTAACCTCGTCTTCGTTGAATATTCATCGCAATTCTCCCTGGTCATCCAGGATGTCTGCTGCGGATTCAAGGGCGCGCCATGTTGCGGTTTCCTCAGGCGGACTTCTCTATGCGTGGGGAGGGACTCATGGAACTGGAATTCTAAATTCCCTTCAAGTTTTTAATCCCTCGGATGGAACCTGGAAGGAGGAAGGCGCTGGGGGAATAGCAAGAGCCGCAGCCACGGCTGTTGAGAGCCAGGGTCTGATTTATTTTCACGGAGGTTACCTTAGCTGTGAAACCCTAAGTGATTGTACGCGAGAATCCTCCCTTTTGGAAATTTATAATACCAGCTCAAAACTCTGGTCTCAGGGGGTGGGTGGACTGACATCACGAGCGGATCATAGCTCAGTTTTCTATCAGGGAAAAATCTATAGTTTTGGAGGAAGAAGCTCTTCCAAAATTCTGGACTCACTTGAAATTTATGATCTGGCTTCAGGGGACTGGTCTCAGGGAAGCACAGGTCCGTTGGCCCTCATGGGCCATGCAGCCGTGGTGCATAAGGACAGAATGCTGATTTTAGGGGGAGAGGGTAGAACACAGAGGGCTTCTGGTCCTGGAAAAATATGGGTGTATGATCTCCAGCAGGATCAATGGCTTTCACCGCTTTATGGCAAAACAGCCAGAGTTCACCATTCGGCCGCGACTCTGGGTGAGAGAATTCAGGTTTTCGGAGGAGTTCAGTCGCAGTCAAATCCTCTAAATACGCAAGAATTTCTCCTAGCTTCTAGAGGGATTTGGCGCGATGGGCCCGTGAGCCTGCAGGCTCGTGCTCATCATAGTGCGACGCGAATCGGGGATGAAATTTACGTTTTTGGGGGACTGGGTGAAGATCAGGTTCCCCTGGCATCCCTGGAGGTCTTCAGTCCCCATCCTTTACCCGCAACGGGAGGAAATTCGCCGCCTATTGTCAAGAATCTACAGGTGAGTGGAAGCAACTCTATGATTGAAGTCAGGATGGATTTGGAAGATGCAGATGGAGACGCTTTAGAAGTCTATCTCGAAGTCTCTTTGGATGGAGGCCAAAATTGGTCGCGGCTTGGTTTGGAAGAGGTCTCTGGCCTGAGCGGTCCATTCTCAGCCGGCTCGTCACAGATTTTGACCTGGAACAGTTTGTTAAGAATCTATGAAGACAATGATCAGGTACGGTTGCGAGCCATGCCACGTGACGGCAAGGCGGGACTGGCCGGTATGGCAGTATCAGAAAGTTTTAAGGTATTGAACGATGACTCCAATCATCCCCCTTCAGTTCAATCTATTTCAGCTCGGGGCTTGAGGGATCAGATCGAGCTTGATTTTACTCTGGCAGATGAAAACGGTGATGATTTGAGCGCGGTTTTGGAGTTCTCCCTGGACCAGGGGACGAGCTGGCAGAAGGCGCAGCAGGTTAGCAAGAATTTGCAGTCCTTGTCGGAAGGGGTTTCACATGCTCTGACCTGGTTCTCTGCTTTAGATGTAGCCCAAAATACAACGGTTTTTTTACGATTCATAGCGGATGATGAGCGCATAGGGGCTCCGCCAACTTCGCCTACGACTTCATTGTTTATTAGTAATGCTAATCAGATTCCTGAGGTGAAAAATATCCAGATTCAAGGCTTTCGCTATAACCTTAGCATAGGCTATGAATTGGGAAATCAGGAAAATGAGCCTGTAGCAGTAGAAATGGATTACTCCATAGACGGAGGTGTTACCTGGATTGCTTCGGTTCACTTGAGCGGTACCCTTACGTCTCAAGGCGGGGGCCTGTCCCAGACCTTAACCTTTATCTGGGAATCTCTCAAGGATATTCAGGCCGATGAATCCAGTGTTCAAGTTCGCTTGCGGGCCTCAGACTCTTTGGGGAGCGGAGAGTTTCAGGAGTCGGATAGCTTTTCTTTGGCAAATGAAAACTATCGATCAGCCATAACCATCGAGGGGCTTCGGTTTGGACATAGCGCGGTTCTGGTGGATAAACTCATTGTTTATTGGGGCGGAGCGGATGCTAGTGGGAAAACATTAAATACGGTTGAACTTTATGACCTCGGCACGGGTCTCTGGAGTCGGGGTAGTCCTGGAGGAAGGTCTCGCAAAAACCACTCAGCCGTGGCCCATAGCGGCAAGATCTATTATTGGGGAGGAGAAGGGTCAGGCGGTCGCCTGGACACCCTGGATATTTACGATGTGCAGGCAGATTCCTGGAGTCAGGGGAATTCAGGTGGATTGGCAAGGCAAGGCCATAGTGGTTCGCTCTATGAAGGACAAATTTATTATTGGGGCGGTCGAACATTTAGCGGATTGAGTCAGGACTTATCTATCTATGATATCGCATTAGATCAATGGAGTTTTGGTCCTTCAGGCGGGGAGGCCAGGTCACAGCATAGCGCGGTTTTAAGCAACGGGATGATTTATTTTTGGGGAGGTTTTGGAGCTTTGGGAAGTCTTGAGACTTTGGATGTGTTTTCTATTGAATCTCAGTCCTGGTCTACGGGGGCTTCCGGCGGTAGAAGCCGATCCGGTCATAGCTCAGTTTTACTTGGAAACAAGATCTACCATTGGGGTGGTTCATCTGATCTAGGTCCCCTCGACACCCTGGACATCTACGCACCAGACAAGGATAGCTGGTCAGAGGGCGACGCAGGTGGTACTGCCCGAGAGATGCACGATTCAGTTGGCTATGATGGCGAGATTTACCATTTTGGCGGTCGGGATTCCCAGGGCTTGGTAGGTAAGTTTGAAATCTATACTCCTCCCGGCTCACAAAGCACTGCATCTATTTCTTCAGCGTCTCAAGAGTCCTGGAGCCAAGAGCCCGATTCTTTGCAGGCGCGCAGAAGTCATAGCGCGGCTTCAATTCTTGGAGAACTTTTTGTTTTTGGAGGAGTGGATTCGTCCGGAGTCACTCTTAGTAATCTGGAAGCCTATTCCTTGCAAACGCAGACCTGGAGAGTATTGAGTTCTGCCCCCGTAGGACTAAGCTCTATGGCCGCAGAAGTGGTGGATGGTCGCCTTATTGTGCTGGGAGGTGAAACCGCATCTGGTTTGGTGACTTCAATCGTCGAGATTTATGATCCGGCTTTAGATCTCTGGACTCTCGGAACTCCGGGGCCAACGGCGCGTTGTTCCCATGTTGGAGTTTTTTATCATGGCAGAATCTATCTATGGGGAGGCGAGGATCAAAACGGGAGCCTGATTTCAGGTTTAGATGTTTATGACCCTGGCTTGGATAGCTGGCTAGAAATCTCAGGACCGGGTTATGCACGAAAAGAGCATACGGGTGATTACTACGCAGGAAAGCTATATTTTTGGGGAGGTGTAGATTCTC
>CAZRLV010000325.1:0-4334 GCA_964600955.1 uncultured bacterium | reverse complement strand
TGGTTTTGACTCGACAGGGTGGGGACTGGCTTGACGCAAACCAGCAGACTGTGAAGATTTCAGGCCTGGAGCCCAAGGATCTTAATTATGACTACCAAAGTCTGGGGATTTTGCCACTCAGCCTTTAATCCGCCGCTCCTGAAAAATAGCTGATTCTTAAAGGCAGATCTTCCAGGGGGGAGCATAAGTTTTTAAGAGCTTCCAACTTCATAGCTTTGACATGCGAATGCGAGGGTTGTCTGGCAATGGTGTAGATTTGAATTTCGTCTATTTCATGCTTTTTCAGAATTTCCAGGATGCGTTCTCTATAAGCCTGGATTTCATCTGCTAACGGTGGATTTTCATCGATATACATGAAACAGGTTTGGATCTTGAGGGTCAGGCTTTTGGGCAGGTTTTTGATATTTGAAATCAGGGGTTCCAGTTCAAAGGGTGATCCAGAGACAATTTTGAAATACTCCTGAGAGCCCGCGTCCAGTTTAGCCCAGACAGCCCCCTGGATATCTGCCAGAATTTCGAGGGCCTGGTAGCTGTCTTTTTTACTAAAGCCGGTAGCATTGGATAGAAGAACCACCTGAGGCAGGTTTTGGCTTTGAGCCTTGAGTCCCTGCATGAGGGGCAATAGATTTTTTGAGATCGAAGGTTCTCCATCACCGGCAATGGAAACATCCATCCAGCCGCGTTTTGATTTCGGCACGCATGCAAATTTTGTATGAGCGAAGATTTTACCGGAGCGAATGAAGGAACTCATAAAATCAACTTCCTTCAAGACTTGATCCACGTTTAAGTCATCCAATGCTGGAACCTTACGGTCCACCTGACAATAGGGGCAATCAAAATTGCAGGCTTTGTCCGAGTTGAGGTTGATTCCAAGCGACAGCCCCCCTGCGCGGCGCGAGATTACCGGGTAGACAAAACGAAGGGATTCGAAATGACGTTGGTGATCTCCAAAAAAAGCTTCCATCGACTGTCCATATTATCGCGTGGCTTCAAAACCAAGGACACTGTATGTATACTCCCCAAGCAATTCCTGTCAATGTGTGAAGAGAAGAGATTTAACCACGAAAGGCACGAAAAGGAAGAAGGAGTAGGGGGGGAGGAACTACAGAACTATCGGAACTATAGAATAAGAAAAGACCGGGAAGGCAAAAGCAAAAGATGAAGACTATTTTTCTTCTCCCCATTCCGATGATTCCTTTAGTTCCGATAGTTCTGTAGTTCTTGATTTTTGTCATCCTCCGACTTGATCGGGGGATCCATTCAAATGGTCGTAAAAAATTTTCATCTTCATTCCTCGGATTCCTCTACACCCTTTGATTCCACTGATTCTTGGCTTTTCTTGTAAGGAGTATTTAAATTATGGGACAGAGTTCAGGACAGTCTGATAAAGAAGGCAAATTTACCTGTGTGGTTCAAAAGTTGATTTTCTCGAAACATTTAAATGCGGCGCAGTCACTTTTTGGGGGACAGCTACTTTCCTGGATTGACGAAGCATCGGCTTTGTTTGCGATTGAAGCCATGGGGACGCGTCGAGTATTAACAAAAAAGCTGTCTGAGGTGGTTTTTGAAAATCCTGGAATTTTAGGGGACATCATTCAGTTTTGGTGTCGCACCACCAAAGCGGGCAGAACTTCAATGACGATGGAGATGGTGGTACGCACACAAAATGTTGACACCATGGATCAGCGTGATATTTGTCGCTGTGAGCTGGTTTATGTGGCGGTTGATTCTATTGGTAAACCAACCCCCTGGAGGAAAGAAAATCAATGATCCCGGAGTTTGAGCGAACGGAGCTATCTACCCTGCAGGTTAATCTGGGCAGGGTGTGTAATATGCGCTGCGTACACTGTCATGTGGACGCCGGTCCTGATCGTAAGGAATCCATGTCTCCCGAGGTCGTGGACAAGGTGATTTCTTTCATGGATCGCTTCGCCTTTAAGACTCTGGATATCACCGGCGGAGCTCCTGAGCTTCATCCTCAGTTCAAAGCCCTGGTCGAGGCAGGTCGAAGACGGGGTCTGGAGGTTATTGACCGCTGTAACCTGACCATTCTCTTGGTTCCTGCCCAGAAAGACCTCGTTGACTTTCTCGTTGAAAACAAGGTTCATATTGTAGCTTCTTTGCCTTGCTATACCCGTGAAAATGTGGATAAACAGCGCGGAGACGGAGCTTTTTCAAAAAGTATTGAGGCGGTTAAGATCCTGAATCAGGCCGGGTACGCAAGGGCGAAGGATTTGATCTTGGATTTCATCTACAATCCGGGTGGAGCATCTCTGGCAGGCGAGCAGGCGCAGCTTGAAAAGGACTATAAGAGGCGCTTGGATGAGGATTTTGGATTGGTTTTCAACTCACTTTTGACCTTGCATAATTTTCCGGTGGGACGCTGGGTAGAGCATCTAAAAGAGATGGGGGCCTATGTCCACTATTTAAAACTTCTCAAAGAGGCGTATAACCCTGAAACCATCCAATCACTGATGTGTCGATCGCAAGTTTCAATTGCTTACACCGGAGAAATCCACGACTGTGATTTTCACCAGATGGAAAATATCCCCATCCCAGGCAGCAACGGTGAGCCCCTCAATCTCCTCCATGATTTTGAGGACCAGGAGCTTTTTGCAAAAATCCAATGGCGGCATCACTGCTACGCCTGCACCGCAGGAAAAGGAGCTAGCTGCTCCGGGGCTTTAACTTAGCCTCCCCGCAATCTGTAGCGGGACTCCAAAAACGCTCGAATTCTTTCAGCGGTATCTTCGAGGTGGATGCGTGAAATTCGGTCGGGTTCCGTAGTTTTGGAGCCCAGAGTTTTTTGGATGCCTTCCTCAATTCTTCTCAAGGTCGCGCGTGCTACAGAACGGGCATCGTAAGGGATCTTTAACTCTCCTTTTTTGCCACGATTAGCCAAAAGAAAAATCTGATCGAGAAAATACCTCTGTAGCTCTCTGCGTGTCGTGGAAATTAGTAGTTTTCCAGTTTTTGGACGGGGGATGTCATCAAATATTTCCGTGAAAATTCCCTCAACTAGGGAATCAAAAAACTCATCCAGACCAAAGAAGTTCTCTTCATCAGGATAAAGAGCTGCCTGATCAATGATACGGCCCAGAATTCGGGGTGAAAGCAGGCGCTCAAGCGGGCTTTTTTGAACATAGGCAATGATACGATGCACATTTTTATCAATCGTTTTTCCATAGATATCGCTACCCCAATGCCACCAGCGTGAAGTGGGCATGGATTCGGCCAATTCAGGGGGGATTTTGAGATAAGTTTCATCAAAGGCGTAGCGATTTAAAAGCTCCAGCGCCTCTCTTTGCTTCTTAAATGAAATAGGTTGAATGGGCCGTCTCTTCGCATCTCCGCGATGCAATCTGGAAAATTCTTTTCCTCCGATAAAGCGTGTGATGGTTCTCAGCGCTCGAATATAAGTCCAAATAAAGCTGAGGTATGCCTTTTGTACGGCCTCGTAGGACTCGCCCTGAAGAACCATGCGGTCTACGATTTTACCCCAGGATTGATGTAGAAAAGAGATCGTTGTAGTCGCATAGGTCATGGGGTCGGAGCCAAGATCAAAAGTGGCCGTATAGGGATCCATGTCCGAAAAATCCACGCCGCGTGTGTCCTCATCAGTCGCATAGGACAGATCATGATTCGTAGATTTTGAGGCAATTTTTTTCAGTTTCTCTTTTTCTTTTTTCTTTTTGAATTGAGAATAAGAGTATTCAACAACCCAGTAGTCATAAGGGCCTAAAGTGGGGCTGAAATAATAACCCTGATTTTTTTCGTTCAAAGCGATATTGAGCCCTGGGTACTCCATGACTGACCCATAGAGCCCTTTTTTCTCCGCAAGGGCTTTGTCATGGAGGTTGGCAGTGGGGTGCAAAACAGATGCCTTGAAATTATGGCGAAATCCCAGGGTATGACCTACCTCATGCATCAAAACCCATTTTAAGGCTTGACGAATATATTCTTCGCGCATTTTCAGCCTTTCTGCCTTTTTCTGATCCGCGTTTTTGTCTCCTTTATTTTGAGAATCTGCGGGCATGCTCAGTCGTGGTGAGGGGTCCGCCGAGAGCGAAAGTAAAAATAGACCCGCCTGGTTTCCAATGACATCATAGACCTGACAACCTTGGCTAGGGGCCGGTTTTTCACGCCCAAAAAGCTTCCGAAACTCAAAAACTTTGCCGCGGATTTTACTCTCATCCACAAGGATATCCGCGTCCAGGATCTGTCCCGTCAGGGGATTGACTCTAGATGGCCCAATGGCTCCATAGCGGGGTTTTTCCGTGGTGATCCAGCTCACTACGTGGTAGCGGTTATCCTCAAGTTCCCAGTCATCCTTG
>CAZRLV010000324.1:0-4354 GCA_964600955.1 uncultured bacterium | reverse complement strand
CCAACCATAAAAAACCTGTTCCGTTTTATCTGCCGAATTAAGTTGGCCATATTTCCTTTGTTGCCTCTTCCCACTACGGCAGAAGGGCGCAGAATCAACGTAGAGTTCCCCGCAATAGCACCCCAGTCCGTAAGCACAAATTCCGCTTCCAACTTACTTTTTCCGTAGTCATTGAAGGGTTCCGTTTTTGTCGCTTCAGAAGGAGACTTTGCTCTCAAGGGATAGACCGCTGCGGTACTCGTGAATATGATTCTCACGATCTCGTTGGCGGTGGACGCATAAACCAAATTCTCGGTGCCCTTCACATTGACATCATAGTACAATGACTTTTGGTCCAAGTTATCCTGATGCTCTGCCGCAAGGTGAATAACTATATCGTGCCCAGCAAGCGACTCAGTAAGCCCCTTCCTATCTCTGATATCCCCCTTGATTGAAAGGTCCGGATATTCTGTAGAGATAACCTTGTCGTAAATCGTAACAGAGAAACCAAGAGATAAAAGGCTAGTGACTAAGTGCGTCCCTATGAATCCGCTTCCCCCGGTGACAAAAATATTTTTTTTGGACCTGCGCATACCCTTCAGCCATCAAGACGCCCCAAGCAGCTACATTTAATCCGTCGAAAGATTCCCTGCTGACATGCGAGAGCCGGGTACCCAACAATCTTCTCCATCAACCATTACACCGGCGTTTGATATCACCTCATCATAGACATGCAAAGTCTCTGAATTTACTTTTTCTAAAAAAAATTCCTTCTCAACAAGCTCTCTACCGGCCATTCCAAACTTTTGTCGCAGATCAGGAGACTTAATCAGTTTTATAAGGGCGCTGGCAACGGCAGCAGCATTTTTGGTTGGCACTAAATACCCGTTTACACCATGGCGCACAATTTCACGACAACCTGGGGCATCGGTCGTCACGATGGGGCGCCCACAGGAGGCACCCTCTATCAGTATCTTTGGAACGCCTTCAGAATAGAATGATGGCAAACACAGAATATGTGACCTAGACAGGACCTCAACCATATCATCCCGATGGCCCCACCACTCAATAGCCCCCTCCTTCTGCCAATGCAATAGCTGAGCGTCCGCCACACAAGCGGGGGATCCACTGTCTCCCTTGCCAACAATTACAAATCGTGCGGAGAGACCCTGTTCTTTTATCATTCGCGCCGCGTTTACAAACTCCCCAACACCTTTATTCCAGAGGAGCCTTGACGCAAAAACCACGATTGGCTCTCCGACTTTTTCTTTCACATACGAAAACTGCTGTGGATCAACCCCGGATCCTTTGATCAGGGCCACAGATCTTGCATCTAAATCTAATTTCTCTGTAAGAACTCTTAAATCATCAGGATTTTGAAAAACAATACGAGTGTTTTCCCTTTTCAACAGACGCCGATAAACGGCCAAGACCAAAAACTTCCTAACATTTGCCCAAAAGCCTGAAGGATGAAAAACAGGACCAAGGCCTGAAATCATGTTCACAACACAGGGCACTCCTGCCAAGATTGCTGCAAGACTCCCATACAACACAGGTTTTATCGTTATGTGATGGACAAGTGTGGGGCGAATCTTAGCGTACAACCTAACTAGCGATGCAACTGAACACAATTCACTAAACGGATTAGAACCACTCCTAGACACAGGTACCAAATGGTGGATAAACCCTTCTTTCTTGATGCGATCAACCCCTTGCCCACTTCTTGTTGCCACATGAACCTCAAACCCCGAGTTCAATGCCGAGCGCGCAAACGAAAGACGGTGGGACACAAAAAACCAAGGCTCATTCACTACTATCAAAATTCGTAAGGCCATAAACTGACTCCTACATATCCCACAGATCGGGGACCAAAGAAGGCCACTAGTTATGCAAAGACTGTACAACTCAATGTGCCATTTTATTGGAAGGCCCCCCTATTGACAAGTACTAATATCTCATGACTTGCACACAAACTCCTCAATAATATTCAAATTCATGCGGCTTACAATGAAGTCCTGAGTACTAGCCTGGAATCTCAGGCACTCGGATGATCTACCAACCAAGCCTGAAACATTAAAACACTCCACAACTGTAAACTCCAATCTTGCCTACCGTCTAAATGTTGCTTCCATTTCTCTCGCATCAAGTCATGGCGAAAAAAACCCTCATTTTTTAGACGAACCGGACTGAGCAGCTCCTCGGCCCAATCCTTCAATTCCCCTCTTAGCCACTGGGCAAGGGGAATTGTAAAACCAGACTTCGGCCTATTCAAAAGTTCTTTGGGTACAAATTCGTAAAGAACTTGCCGGAGCAAAGCTTTGCTCTCACCGTTATTTATCTTGGCTTGAAGGGGTAACTCCACGCAAAACTCCACCAAACGATGATCTAAAAGTGGAATCCTACCCTCTAAGCTAGCGGCCATCGTACACCTATCAACTTTAACAAGAATATCATCGCACATATAATTTTGTATGTCACAAAGCATCATCTGATCTTGCATCAATGGCAGCGTAGCTTCTTGTAAAGTACGCTCAACAATACTGAATATTTCTGGTGCGTCCATGACCACAGAGGTTGAGTCCAGCCAGTTGGAAAGCAATCCTAGATGCAATTCTGGAAAATTACTTGCTGACATTACCCTGGTTAACTTCTTTAATTTCTCGCCAAAATGTTTCTGCCGGTTTGATTCCCCAAATAAACCGTACAGGCTAGAATAGATTCCATTCCATCCCGCCTGAGGTACTAAGTCCATAGTAGATGCCACCATAGTGCGGATTGGAACAGGGAAATGACGTAACATCCGCCAAAGAGTGTCGGCCCAAAGATATCGAGTGTAGCCACAAAAAAGCTCATCGCCACCATCCCCGGAAAGTGCGACAGTCACCTGTTTTCTAGCCAAATCGCTAATTAAAAAAGTAGGAATTTGCGATGCGTCCGCAAAAGGCTCTGAAAACATCTCTCCCATTCGAGGTACGGCTTCGAGAGCTTGCTCAGAGCTGATATATAGCTCGGAATGATCAGTGCCAAGATGGGAGGCTATTTGTTTGGCATTCTTAGCTTCGTTATAGGCTGGATCGAAAAAACCGACAGAGAAAGTCTTTATTGGGTGCGTTAATTGTGATTGGGCTAGAGCTACGACAGTACTCGAATCTATCCCTCCAGAAAGAAAGGCGCCTAGGGGTACATCCGAACGTAGGCGAAGTTTGATTGAGTCTCTGAGCAATTCCAGAAATTGCTCTTGGGATTCCCGTAGGGAATAAATTGCAGGTTTTTGCCTACGAGACCCATCTGTGTATTTTTTTGCTACCGACCAGTAGGTCTGCGCATTGTCCAGCGCGACACCTGTTTTGGTAAGAGATATTTTTATGAAACTTCCGGCTGGTAATTTATGAATATCCTCATAGATACTCAAAGGCCCGGGAACATAACTATGGCGAAGCAGTAAGCATAGCGCCTCACGATCAATCTTAGACCTGAACTTTGGATGCGCTCGTATAGCAGACAATTCGGACGCAAAATAGAAATTCTGCCCTTGTAATCCATAGTAAAGCGGCTTTTCTCCTAATCGGTCCCTAGCCAAAGTTAATACCTGAGTACCGATATCGTATAAGGCAAACGCGAACATGCCATTGGAATAGCTCAATGTCGCTTCTAGCCCCCACCGCTCCAAAGCTTCCAGAAACACCTCAGAATCTGAGCTACCTCGCCAGTGCACGCCCGCAAACTGTTTGTCTAGTTGAGAGCGAATCTCGACATGGTTGTAGAGTTCTCCGTTAAACACCAGGACCTTTTTTCCTGAGTGCGACAGCATTGGCTGCTTCCCATGTTCGCTTAGGTCTAGAATAGACAGACGCCGATGCCCCAAAGCAAGCTTATTGCTCTTCGAAACCCAAAACCCAGCCCCATCGGGTCCACGATGCTGGATGGCAGAAGTCATTTTTTCTAGCCACCGGCATAGGACTTGCGATTCTGCCCCACCTTGAAAATCAATGAATCCTACGACACCACACATACGTTCTTGGGCTTGAAGCCAGCCTCTGCATACCCTTCACCACACCTTCTCAAAATAGCATCGATCAAAACCTATTTTCAGGTCATGACAATAGGATTCATCCCGTTTTTAACGTCCAGGTGTTGGGATAAAAGACGATATAGCAAAGCGATGGCGATTAAAAAGGCATAATAGCACAGGCAGTAAAAGACTGGATATAATCCCAAATCCGCCACCCCCTGCTTTTATTAGGCTGATTCCCCCTTGACCCAGACTGGATTCAAGATTATTTCTGTCAAGTCGCTTGAATGACTCTCAAAATTTCAGAGTGACCTGGTAGAGTAATTATGGACACTTTCTTAAGAAATGATTTTAATATTAGGA
>CAZRLV010000323.1:0-4370 GCA_964600955.1 uncultured bacterium | reverse complement strand
CCTATCTGCTTAAGGTACTCGGACTTACATAAATTTAGATGCAATCGCCCTGCAGGAGGCAGGTATAAGAGAAGAAGGAATCAAAGGAAACATAGGAATGGGAAAAGAGAAGAGTAAAAAGGAGCCAACCAAAAGGTCGGAAAAGATTTTTTCTTCATTCCTCGGATTCCTATGCTACCTCTGATTCCTCTGCTTCTTGATTTTCGTCATTCTCCGGCTTGACCGGGGAATCCACTCAAATGGTCGAAAACCTCTTCCTCTTCATTCTGAATTCTGTATTCTTGATTTAGTAAAATGGACTTTTGCTTCTTTTGTCGGCTTTGGTAATCAGGGTTTGGAGCTTCCAGGCGTTTTGCAGGACCCCGCGGGCGTAATGATCATTGGCGTTGTACTTGAGAAGTAGTTTATGAATTTCAGACTTGAGCTCTCTTTGATTAAAGGCCAACCAGTGTTTTGCGGCCCAGCCCTTGGCCTGAAGAAAACGGGCCGCGCCTGCCATGGAATCACTCATGGTTGCTATATTTACTTGACCGTCCCCATCCGCATCGGCCAGATAATGAAAATTGAAGGGCATAAACTGAAGAGGGCCACAGGCGCCTGCCCACGAAGAACGGACCGCTGTAACCGCAACTCCATTTCTGGAACAATAACGATACAAGGCTACCAAATTATGCATTGCCAGACGTCGTAAGCGCTTCAAGCGCTTATTTGAATTTGCTGGATTAAGAGAAAAACCTTCGTCTAGAAGCAGAATCTGAGTACAAAAAACTGCAAAGGCCTCATAGGGTAAGACCGCCTGACTCAGTCGAGACTCGGTACAACAGAGAGCCACAAGGAGTGAGGCGTTAACACGATAGTGGGCTTCGAGAGCATCGAGCATCCTCTTATTTTGTGAATAAAACTCATGCTGGCGTTTTAAGTTGCCCTGGGACCCTACTGCCCTGGAATTCTTTTGATTGCGCTGATTAAAACCTGCCTGGCTCTCGGGGCCGCTGTAAAACTCAAGCACCCGAAAAACCGGACTAAATTCGGGAAGGCTTTCCAGCCATCGTTCAAATTCCACTTTAGCCTGAGGGGAGGCATCGCTACGCGCTAAAACTGCCAGAACCTTGGCTCGATCAACGGATGACACCTCCGCACTAAAGCGTAAAGGTTTTGAAACCCTGGCTTTAAAAGCCTCAAAGCGCTGATTGAAATCCGAAACCTGAGAACCAATACTCCAGATATTTACCGAAGTCAACAGGAACAGCCCAAGGATTTGAAGACCGAGAAGCGGTCCAAAATCAGCGCTGATCCAGCGGCGTATACTCGAGATCCTTTTCACCAACGTAGTGACACCTTGGACGATAAAGTCGATTGTCTTTCCATAATTCCAAAATATGCGCCGTCCAGCCGCTCACACGGGCCAGGGCAAAAATAGGAGTGTAGTAAACGGGTTCAATTCCCATCAAGGTATACAGGGTCCCGGAAAAATAATCGACATTCGGCCAGATAGGCTTATGAGTCTCGCTCATTTTTCGTGCCATACGCTCGGCGAGATCGCTGAGAATATCCAGATTACGGGTTTCTTGCTTTGAAGCGGCCAACTCAGAAAGCATGCCCTTAAGAATGGTGGCACGCGGATCGATGGTTTTGTAAACCCGGTGTCCCATACCCATCACCTTGCGCTTCTTCTCCATGGCGTTCTCAAACCATGCACCCACATTCTCAATAGAGCCAATCTCTTCGACCATGTCCAAAACACGTTCATTGGCGCCCCCGTGCAAAGGACCATAAAGTGCTCCTACGGCTGCCGCCACAGAAGAATGCAGGTCTGAGAGGGTCGAACCTACAACTCTGCCCGTAAAGGTAGAAGCGTTGAAAGTATGCTCGGCATGCAAACTCAGACAAACATCAAACATTTTCTCGATTTGAGGCTCTGGCTCTTTGCCCAAAAGCATAGTTAGGAAATTTCCCGCGTGTGAAAGATCCGTACGGACCGGGGTCAGTTCCCGCCCCTGTCGGCGCATGGCCAAAGATCCAATGATTGTAGGAAAGCGAGCCACAAGCCGAATCGCCAGTTCACGCTCCTCATCCATGGAGGCCTCACCCCCCAGAGGATCGAAAGCCCCTAAGAGAGCCACGCTGGCTTGCAGTCCCCGCATGGGATGAATATCCTTTGGAAAACGGCTAATTAAATCCCGCAATTCGTCTGGAATTTCGCGATAACGCTTTAGCTTGCCTTCAAACTCTTCAAGTTCCCCGGCATTGGGAAGCTTTTCATAGAGTAATAGGTAACAAACCTCACTAAAACTGGATTCCTGAGCCAAAACCTGGATTGGATACCCATGATAATAAAGCTCACCTTTTTCTCCATCAATTACGCAAATGCTGGACTCATCTGCGATTACTCCTGCAAGTCCCCTGGAATAGCTGATTTCAGGCATTTTTCACTCCTCTGTTTCGGGCGCCAATTCTATCCATAACAAAGCACTCAATTCAAGCCAAAGTTTTGCGACCGCTAAAACTTTGGCCTGCAAATTGTCTACCAATTTGATCTCCGTGATCATATAATAGGTTTTGCAATACAAAACCGTGCCTTTTTGAGCCCTTTATGTCATTTAAACTAATTTCCCGCATTTCTCTCTTTTTAATCTATTTAAGCATCTTTTTTATGGGTTGTTCGGGAAGAGGAGTATCCGGTCCTCCAGACACCCCCATCATTAAAGAAACTCCCCCATCCTTGACTTTAACCCTTGATGGGCTGGTTTCCAAGGGGCCGGTACTGGGCAGCACCGTCACGGTTTTTTTGCTCGAAAGCGGAAAAAAGGGCACCATCCTGACTCAGGGATTAAGCGATGCTTCGGGACGATTTACCCTTCTTGTCCCGGCCTCGACCAAGTCCTTTTTCATTGAGGCTCAGGGTGGAGTCTACCAAGATGAGGCCACGGGCTTATCCAAAACCCTGGTCCAAACCATGTGCTCCGTCGTTCCTCTTCACAGTCCAACCCGACCAGCCATGATTACGCCCCTCACTCATATGGCCACGTCTATCTTAGAAACCCAGCCCCTTATTACGGCAAAGACTATGCAAGACTCGCTTGACAAAGTGGCAAGTTTTTTTTCCCTGCCTGACATTTTGCACACAACACCGGCTACTTCAAGCTCTGGCAGTGGACAAACCAGCCATGCAAGTCAATACGGCCTGATTCTGGCTGGAATCTCACAACTTGCCAATCAAAAATCTGTCACAGACCCAGGCATTATCGTGGAAGCCTTGAGCCAGGATATCTCAGACGGTGTTTTTGATGGGAAGCAGGACAGCACCATTTTAACTCTGGGATCTACCGAGGTTGGAGCAGGACTGGGAACCGCTGCTCTGGCTCGAGCCATTGAGGATTTTTCCTCCTCTTCGCAAAACAGCTCCTCAGCTCAAGCAGACCCCCTTTTTCTCACAAATTTAAAAGCCTCTGATGGAGTCATTGCCAATCCCCAAATCAGTTTTTCTGTTTTGGCGATCCCTGAACTGACTCACGGAACTGTACTCACCGTAAAGGGTTTTACCATACCTGGAGGAATTACTCTCACCGGGTTCAATGCGACCGGGCAAATTGCGCGGCTAATCACCGGCTTTGATGGAAATTTTTCGCTAGCCCTACCCCTGGAGAAAAATTCACTCAATCAGCTGCGCCTCGAGGCCAGTGACGGGTTTTCCCTGTCCGAAAAACGATTCTCGGTACGAGAAGACAGCCTTGCTCCCCAGATCCACCTCAGTTCCTCGCCAGCCGGCTCCTATAACACCAGCTCGATTCTCATTGGGTATTCTCTAAGTGATGAGTTTGGATTACCCTCGACTTTATCGGCTAGTATTTCCACAGGCTCTCTTGGTATTTCGAGTCAAAACGTCCTGATTGAGAGTCTTCCTGAGGGAAAGTACACCTTAACCCTTAAGTCTCAAGACCAATTGGGAAACTCTACATCGCAATCCTTTCTTCTCGACCTGGATCTAAGTGCGCCTCAAATAGTCTCAGCTCTCCCCGGATCAGCCCGCGCAAACCTAAACCTATCTCTGGATTTCTCTGAACCCCTGACCCAAGTCAACTGGAGGTTTTTTCCGGCATCCTCCAGTTCCAGCCTCTTTACAAGCTTTGATCCAGAGTTTGTATCAGAAATACTACTTGATTTCCAAGGGATTCAAGGAGAGCACCTTCTGGAAGTCACGGCTTCAGACCCTGCAGGAAACCCACTCTCTGTAACCACGAGCATTATTTTTGACTCCCTGGTACCCCAGTTTTTGTCTTCGCCCTCCCTTCCTCTGATAACCCGTGAACTCCAATTTCTGGTTCCCTTTCAGGTTGAGGAGGGGGCTCAAGTTATACTGGCTCTGACAT
>CAZRLV010000322.1:0-4387 GCA_964600955.1 uncultured bacterium | reverse complement strand
ATAAAAGGCCCCGACAACACATTGATGCAAAGAGCTGCCCTCCTTAGCACGCTCTAGAATCCAGTCCCGAATCGAGGAAGAACCGTCGGGCCCGTTACAGGAATTTACAGGGCCCGCGATCCAACAATCCATGTCTGGCCGCTTTTTACGGGCCAGACGATAGTGAGCTATGGCAGTATTTCGGGAAACCGAACCCCCTAACCCATAATCAAAGGCTATTCCCAGATAGACCCTTGATTGAATATCTCCTCGCTCAGCCGTCTTTTTGCTCCAATACAAGGCGGCCTCAAAATCCTGATCAACCCCAATTCCTCTAAATAAAGCCTTTGAGAGCTCGATTTGAGCCGGAACATAGTGCTGATGAGCTGACTTTTGCATCCATGTAAGCGAGGCCTTTAAATTCTTTGCCACACCCTTGCCTTGCGCTAGCAGCCGCCCTAAATGAAACTGTGCTTCGCCGTAGCCTTGAGTCGCTGCTGTTTTATAAGCCCCCCAAGCCTTTTTCAAGTCTTTAAAAACGCTTAGACCTTCTTCATGCATCTGTGCAATGCGGGTTAATGCCTCCATAGATCCCTGTTCGGCCGCTTCTTCATACCACCTCCAAGCCTCGTGCAGATCTCTACTCACCCCGATTCCATCCAATGACATTCTGGCCAGGGCAACCTGGGCCTGTCTAACACCTTTTTCAGCTGAGGCCCAATACAGATTTCTTGCTCTCTCATAGTTCTTTTTGACCCCAATTCCATGCTGATAAAAATATCCAAGGTAGGTGTTCTCACGCGACTCACCACGCTTCTGAGCACCTTCAAGCCAAGAGGCCGGCGGCCTGGCAAAGCGCAAAGCTTGCAGGTTATGGGCTGCCGCAGTCCGAAAAACAAGAGGGTCGGCTCTCAAAGAGTCCGACGCAAACTCCAATGCACGTCCGGCAGAGCGCACTGCCAAAAGGACCAATTCGCGCTCTGAGCGCAGTTCAGAAGATAAAAACTGCAAGGACATTCCATCACCTTTGAGAGCTGGCTTGATGATGGAAGAGTCTCGTTTTAACCCAGGACTCACAAACTCCAAAGCCATTCCATTCTGGGCCAAAATAGCGCCAACAATGCCCCGATTTCCCCATAAATCCTTGTCCATGAAACGACTGGCCTGCTCATTATCTTCCACAGCAATTCTCACCAGGGTTGGATCCCGACGAAGCCTGCGCGGTGCACGGCGCAAAAGCAATCCATCATAAGCGAGTAACTCCTTGACCACATCCGGGTCACGCCAAAGCGAGCGGACCATAAATTCTGAAGCCGCAGGATTACTGCGCACCGCTTGTAAAACCAGGGGGGTATCCTGACGAAACCGCGTAGCCGCAAACTTCAGCGCCATTCCATTTTGCAAAATAGCCGTTTTTACAAGCGCGTCTTCTTTCCTTAAGGTCGAAGCCACATGCTCCAAAGCCATACCATTTTTTTGAAGAATCCTAAGACAGATTTGTTTATCCATCCAAAAACCAGGATGCATGAAGGCAGAGGCTTTGTGGTTCTGATCCAGAGCTTTGACTACGAGGTCTCGATCAGCACTCAGTCGTTTGGACGCGTGCCTTAAAAGCTTCCCTTCCTTTGCGACTAGAAGAGTCAAAACCTCCTTCTTATCCCATAAGCCAGAAGCCATATAAGGCCAGGCTTTGTAGTTCTGCGTTAGAGCCGCAAGTACGATTTTTGTGTTTGAGCGTAAGGATTGATCAGCAAGGGACAACTGCATCCCGTCTTGCTTTACAGCTTTTAGAATCAGCTCGGGATCCTTCAGATATTTGGCTGGCAAACTACCCAGAATCCTGCTATCCATACTTACTAGCTCACGCATTTCCTTTATCCCAAATATTTGGGGAACACTGCCAGTATTTTTAATAAACTCAACTGCGTCACCTAGGGAAAATTGATATCCACAGGCCAGCCAATGTCCGGCTTGTGGCAGGGCCTGAGCCTCCATGCGCTCACAAATAAAATTCATGGCCTCGCCATAGCGCAAAGAATCCACTGCCTTCCAACAGGTTAGTAGGTTCCAGGTGAGAAAGTCCACAACATCATCCCGAAAACCATCAACCCGTATAAAGCTGGGAATAGGTAGTTCTTCAGGGCTCTCACGCAACTGATCAGACTTACCCTGTAGTTGAGATCGAATGACCTCCTCGTAGCGCATCCAGGTCATACGGCGCCTCTGAGAAAGCGTGAGAGTCGACGAATCACGATCAAGGTTTAGAACATATTCCATTCCATCCACGGAGTGAGTCAAAGTCTTTTCACGCTTGAGATATTTCATCGCGCTGACCAGATTAGACCCGTTGATCACTTTGTCTCGCGGGATAAATCCTGTCGCACCCATCTGAATATAAAATTGCCAGCAAAACCAAACACAGCCCAGAGCCAATAGTTTTCTCAGAGGAATCCGCGAACGACCTGGATCATCAAAAGACTCAATGACTGAGGGCAAACCTGCATCTTTAAACCGACTACTCAGGAAGATCGCATCCTCAATCAGATCGAAATTATAGGTGCTGATTCGCACTCGAATACCCTCATCAAGTGACATGATTTTAATCTTGAACTGCGAGGTAATCTGAATCACATCGTAGTAGAGTGTCATTCCCAAAAATTTGCGCGAAATCGCAAGGTAATCCTGATTAAAAAAAAGGTGAATGCGATTTTTTAGACGCCCGGATTGCTTTCCCACATATAGTCCACGCAGTCCGAGCGGTAGGTGTAAAAATGGATGATTCTCATCGGGTAGACGCTTTAGAGCTGAAATCAAAGCCACAATCTGCTTGCGGTCCGGAGCATACTTGGTCTTCACAAATAGAAGATAAAAGCCATAGAGCATAACAGAGATGGGAATCACCGCAGTGGCTCCATAGACATAGTAGCGTTTGACAAGATAAGCCGCCAAAAGCACCAAAAGTCCCGGCTTGATAATATTGTATGTAAAGGGAGTCTGAATGACCGGGGTGCGCAATAATCTCAGACCCAGCCATGGAAAACTATAAAAAGCCCCCAGACTGATCAGAAACCCCAAAAAAGTCCATAAATAGGCCATCAGACTGGCTTGAGCCGCAAACCGGGAATAGGCCAGAAAAAACACGGCCCCGAGACAAAGCACAGGAATAACCAGCAACCAGGTACGGCACATTCTGGCAATGACAGTGGCCAACTGCGCAACACGCACTCCCAGCATATTGACAGGCAATACCACGCAGTCCTTGGAAGACAAGTAGAGTTTTCGTATTAAAGAACCATCCGCGACGCCGTAAAACGGCAGTAGAGCATAGATTTTGCGACAGGTATCCCATGCATAGATATAGGTGAAATTGGGAATAAAAGGAAGGTGACGCACCAGGGATATATAGGTGTAATCATTATCATCCTGATAGAGAAAGACATCTTTTTTAGAGCTCTTGATCGAAAGAAAATAGATCCGTCCAAAATCACAAATTTTTATACAGTCAGAATAGATCTCTGCATAGGCCAAAACTCGCCCCTGAAAACTGGCCCAAATCATTAAAGCATTGATATAAGCCACTGGGATCAGGGCTACGACCAGAAAAACAAAGGGAAAAACCTTTTGAAGATTGCTACCCAAAGTCTCCAGATCCTGAACACCGGATACCATAGACAGAACAAGGGCCTTCATGGCAGGCAAAATGGAGCCTAAATTATAGAAGCAAACCCCCAGGACCAGCAATGAAGCAAACAACTGAAGCCCCATGATGGCCCGACCATAGTAGCGGTAATAAATATCGATGAAGCTACGGGATCGAACCTCCTCCAAAACCTTTCCAGGCTTAGATTCCGGTACAGCCTCTCCCCATTTTTCCAGAAGTTCAATAGCCTGCAGATTACGAAAACGGGCTCTGAGATTTGCCACCAGATCAAGTAGCACTTCCTCAAAGCGAATCTCCTCTTCAGAGCTTCGCGTCTCTTTGACTTGAGATGTCCAAAACTGCAGATTCTCTTCAAATCCACGCTTTTCAAATTCCAGAAAAAATTTCTCCCTCTCATACAAGCCTTCATCCAGTCCAGAGGATTGAGCCTTATCCAAAAACTCCAAGGCGTGCCTCGCATCATGTTTTTCAAAATAGCACCGAGCTAACAAAACATAGCGAGTGACATAGTCCAGAGACAGCGAATAGTCCAAAAGACCCTCAATAGCGCCCTCATGATCCCCCCTTAGACGGCATTGAATAATTTGATTCATGCCCGCTCTGGATAACTCAGGAATGGAGTTTCGTAATGGATCTGGAATCGATGCGTCATCGATTAGAGCCTCTTGACGGGACAATGCGGGACTCAAGTCTACCGAAGCCTCATTGACCTTAATTGCCGAGGGTCTAACCCGCTTTTTGGAGTCA
>CAZRLV010000321.1:0-4396 GCA_964600955.1 uncultured bacterium | reverse complement strand
AGCTCCCGAGTCCAAGAACCCTGAGAAAGAACATCCACATAGAGATGCCAGGCTTCTAAACAGGGAGAGGACTCCTGAAGAGCTAAACAAAGATGCTTCAGTGCCAGATCACGATACCCAACGATGGAATAGCATCGACAGAGATAGTAATGCAGACGGCGAGGAACAAAGGATTGACGCTCATAGAACTGAAAATACTTCAGTGCCTTGCGATATTCTTCCTTCTCTAGGTAGTTCAGCCCCAATTCAAATGGAATACTCTCATCGGTGGGATTGTCTAGAAATAGCGACTCGAGAACCTCGCAGCTTTCGTTAAAACGCCTCAGCTTGCGCTGGGTTGGGGCGTGGATTTTTTGAAAGGCCGGCTGCACCGCTAATTCTGACACGACCCCAAGACATGCTTCGGGGTCATGATGATAAAGAAATTCCAAATGGGCTAATTGATAGGTTTCCTCTGCGGGGTGGGCCAATTTTAAGGCTTCAAGATAAAACCCTTCCCAATGCGCTTCTTGAGTCTCTGTTGAAATCTGCTTCCAGATCTCAAGTTGTTCCTGCAATGGCTCAAAGCTGTCTTGCAGACCTTGAAACACCGCAAAAGATTCTTCTTGTTTGCCGCAGTGAAATAGTGCCAAACCATAATAAGCCCTGGCGGAGTAGTTCACAGATGTCGCGTCCCCGACTGCCCCCCACTGAGCTTCATAAGCCTTTAGAAGGGCATCATATTTCTTTAGCCGAATTGCGACTTTAAGAAACCGCTCTACAGACTCTGCACGTAAAAAGTCCTGAGGAATTCTGGAATAAGCCTCAAGGGCATGCTCCATATTTCCAAGTTGATAATTACATTCAAATAGCTTTTCCAAAATATCCGGTTCTTGAAACTGTAGCTCAGAGCATTTCTTCAGTAAGGGGGCCGCCTGTTTGGGTCTCCCTGTTTCCAGATATAGACCCACTAGAAGCTTTAATGCTTCTGCATGATCCGAGGATTTTCTAAGAACTTCTTTAAGCCCCTCTTCACAACTTGCTTCATCACCGCTACGTAGATGACAACGCGCCTTAAGAGTCAGTGCCTTGAGATTGGAAGGCTCTAGCTTGAGAACATCTTCGAGAGCCCAGAGGGCTTGTGCATGGTCCTGGGAAAGCATCCATTCTTCGGCTTGCTTCAAGAGCCTTTTTGTATTCTGTGCCTCACAGCGTACTAGCAGGGGCTTGACCGCCTTGCGTAGATAAGCCTGACTGGACTGTGAAATTTGTACAAGCTCCGAAGAAAAAACCTCTGGATCTTGAATCAGCTGGAGAACATAGACACAGTGAGTTGTTTCCGTTGCTAGATACTCACGGATCATTTCATCCACCCTGGAATGCGCAGCATTTTTTTTCAGGAAATCCAGAAATACATTGTGAACCGCCTCCAAATTGCTGGAAACCAGATTGCAACAAATATCCAGGGCTTCGTCGAGAGACTGGCTAAATATGCACTCTGCCGCTGCACGAGCCACAACTGCGTATTTTTCCCGTGTTAATAATCTCTCAATCGATTCCAAGGTTACTGTGGACAATTCCTGCCTTGAAAAAACTTCAAGTACACCCAGGCGAATCTGATTTTCAGGATGCCTCAATAATTTGACCAAACGAACTTGAAAACTTTGTGGAATTCTTGCTGGCAAAATCTCAAATAACTTTAGCAGGACTTTAGTTTCAAGCTTCTCTAGATCAGGGGCATATTTTCCCCAAACATCGAGAGAGAGGTCCTCGCTCTGCTCCAGATAGAACCCAAGGAATAATAATTGAGCGTCAGCATTCAGGCTTGGAAAGCGTGTCAAAACATTGTGCATCCATTGGGTGCCAAAAAATCTTTTCAACGCCTTGAGGGTGAGTTTCTGAATCAGGGGAAAGGGGGACTCCAACTGATTTTCGAGCATGGACAATTTATCAAAAGATTCCAGCTTTAAAATCATTTCCAGGCTTAAAACCTTTAGCTCGTATTCCTGTTGAACCAGGGACTCCAAAAGGACTGGATGCGGCTGAGTCTGAGCGAAGCTCTGAAGACTTTTTAAGATCTGTTTCTTGAGGTGCAAGGTGCAAGACGCACAGTAGGTGTAAAGAAAATCCACGCTCTTGGGTGAATTGATGTTCACCAGAGTCAGCAGAACTGCTTCTCGCGAAGCAAATCCGGGGTGAGAAAGTAGAAAGTGGAGATTCTCTAACCCCGCTTCGCTATAGTGGGAGCTGCAATGACTGAGATAGGACTCCAGCAGCCCTTGGGGCGCTTTGAGTAAAAGGTTTAATATTTTTTGCTTGTCCGGATGACTGGCACGATGAAATTCAGTGAAAAAGCTCTCCAGCTCACCAGCAGAGCAGGTCAATAAATCCTCTATTCCTACAAGATGTTTCGCTTCCATAGGCTACTTAGGACATAAGCTCATCATTTGGGCATTATTTTGTCCTTGCAGATAATTTCGGTTCTCCTGATTGGAATTGTTACCTAAAAACATCAGAATGATCTTCTTCAAAATCTCTCTGTTTTAATCCAACGGTGGTGTCGAAAAGCTCTGTAGCTATAATTAGAGGCAGAGACCGCAAAGCGCGATTGTTATGTCGGACGACACAGACAAAACCAACATCGAGGATGAGTTTTCCCTGATCTCTCCCCTGGAGAGCCTGGACACCCTTTCAGATAAAATTTTCCAGGATCTTAAACCGAGTGCTTCAAAGTCGCCTGAGCCCCCCAGCCCTCCCGAGGCTCCTGAAATGCGTCCCTTGACTTCTGAGGAAGGCGAACCCCTGGTCGAAGCTCTGTTGGCCCGCGTCCGTGAAGAGGAGGATTCACGTTGGAAATCCCTGGAAATCTCCATGCAGACCAGCCTAAATCAGGCCTTGGAAAAACTCGGCAGTCAAACGCAAGCTGGGGCCCCGGAATCTGAGAACCCCCAGGACAAAAATCAAAACTTGCGAGAAACGCGCAGGGTCCAGGCTCGACCTGGAAAGGCCTATGTGCCTCCCTCTCAAAAATACAGACTGATCAAAATGATTTTTCGCAAACTAGTGCTAGCTTCTGTCCTGGGTCTCATCGTCCTTGGATACCTGAGGTTTGAAAACCAGGTAATTGGTACTATTTTCTCCCTGGTTCAGAAGGTCCAAAAGCTTGAAAAAAAGCTAGCCGGGAACATGAAACAGGATGGAAGTCTCGCATTGTTTGAAAAGCGTAAGGCAGAGAAAAAAAAGGAGCTTGAAAGGCTTAAACAGGCAGAACTTCTGCAAAAACAAAAAGAGGAAGAAGCTAAAAACAGAGTGGTTCAAACCATTGTTACCGAGGCTTCAGGCAAAAGCTTGAAGACAAAATTACAAGGGGGGCTAGATCAAGTCCAGATAACTGAGGCGAAGCAAAAAACTGAGGCAAAGCAGTCCTCGGGGGAAAAATCCCCCCTGGTATCTTCTCCGCTAGCAACAGAGAAAGAGCAGGAGGTCTTGTCCGAAGGGGCAGAACGCATTATCTATTCTAATGGGGACGAGTACACGGGTAGCTTAAAAAACGATCAAAAAACCGGCGAAGGGACCTTGCAGTTTGCCAACGGAGAAATCTATACCGGCGGTTTCAAAAATGATCTTTTTCACGGATCCGGTGCCTATATCTGGCAAAACGGGGATCAGTACAGCGGAAGCTGGGCGCAGGGAAAGCGTTCGGGTGAAGGTGTTTTTGAGTGGGCCAATGGAAATCGATATGAGGGCGGATTTAGCAAGGGCCTACGTCATGGATTTGGAAAAATGTTCTATTCCAATGACGAGAGCTATCGCGGAGACTGGAATCAGGGCCTTTTCCACGGTGAGGGTGAATATCGCTACAGTTCGGGAGCCCGTTTTGAGGGAAACTTTGTCCAGGGGATTATCGAGGGAGAAGGGCTCTATGAATACAGTGACGGTCGGGTTTATCAAGGGGGGTTTGAGGCGGGACTGCGGCAGGGAACCGGCACCATGCGCTATCCCATGGGCGAATCCTATAGGGGAGCCTGGTCTAAAAATCTGCGTGAAGGAACCGGTGAGTATCAGTTTTCAAACAAGGACCATTATAAGGGGGGGTGGTCGGGTGGGGTTATGCAGGGCGAAGGGGTTTATACATGGGCCAATGGCGACAAGTATCAAGGCCCCTATCAAAAGGGATACGCAGAAGGGAAAGGCGTAATGAACTATGCCGATGGCGCTCTTTATAAGGGGGATTTTCTACGCGGACTAAGAGAAGGAGGGGGGGAGTATCAAACGCCTTCGGGCTATCATTACTCCGGCGAATGGAAAGCTGGACTGCGCGAGGGAGTGGGTGAGGCTCAATGGGGCGATGGTGAAGGCTATAACGGTGAATGGAAGAGTGGAGTCGAACATGGGATGGGCCGCTATACCTGGTCCA
>CAZRLV010000320.1:4197-4407 GCA_964600955.1 uncultured bacterium | reverse complement strand
CGAACAAACCACAAAAAAAAGAGCTTTTTTGGATTGTTTTGAACCACGAAAAACACGAAATCCTCCACCACCAAGCCCCGTCATCCTCCGACTTGATCGGGGGATCCATCTTCGATTTTCTTTGCCTTCACATTCCTTTAGTTCCTTCTTCCATTCCATTGTTTCCACTGGTTCCATTACTTCTATTGTTTACCCTTCTCTTTTTCTCAC
>CAZRLV010000320.1:296-4187 GCA_964600955.1 uncultured bacterium | reverse complement strand
TATAAATAAACTTTGTGTAAGGGCTTGACTCTGAAGTAAAGACAAGGTGCTACTCTTCCCCTGTGTAAAGAATATTTGTCATTCTCTTGTCACTTCAGGGGACATTCAGGAAAGGTTGGTATGCCATGGTGTGCGCACGTTCAATAATGGGGCAGGGGGATAGTTTGCCCGTATTCCCAGGGTTAAATCTCTCACATAATCAAATTCAAGATAGGGCCAGTAAGATCCTGGGGGCCGAACCCTTGTTGATTACCGGAGCACAAGGAACAGGGAAAACCCATTTAGCTTATGATTTCCATCAAAGGGTTAATCCTAAAGGTCAATTTATTGCAGTAAGTTTCCATAGTTCTCAAAGAGAGGGCGGTAGCCCTATTTGTTCTTACCTCGACGAAGCTTTGCACAGTATAGAAACGGCTTCTGTTCCTCCCACAATTTTGATTGAAGATGTTGCGTATCTTACAGATTTTGAGCAGATCAAGCTCTTGTCCATCTTGAATCATCAATCCTTTGTAGAGAGAGATTCAACTCAGACGACTGGATTTCCATGCTTTATTTTTGCCTCGAGAATGACCCCAGCGATTTTGCGCTCTAGCTTGAGAGAGGATTTTTTCCTTAAAATCGGGCTTTGCCCTCTACAGCTGATCGAGCTCAGGAATCGTCCCGAAGATCTGGAGATTTTTCTCAATCATTTTATGCAGGAAGCCCAAGAATCTATGGAACTGGATCGAGTGTCTTTACCCATAGGCTGTTTGGAGCTTCTACGTCGCTACGCTTTTCCCGGTAATATTGCTGAGCTGCGATCTATTGTTTTTCGTGTGATCTCCGCTTTTCCGGTGGACGCCCCTCTAGCGATTTTTGAGGATCTTCTCAGTGAAACAACGGTGCGCATCGAAAAACCCGTCACACCCCAGGCCGGGGGAGGATTGGTCAGCTTTAGTGACTCCGCTTTGCCTACGATCAAGCACTCCACGCGGGTATTGATTCAAGAGGCTCTGCATCGCACCAAAGGCAATCAAACTCGTGCGGCCCGTTTGTTGGGGATCACCCAGCAAGCCCTGAGCGAAAGAATTCGCCGGGCACGCAAAATGCAAGAACCGCTTATTACCTCATAAGACCGCCGTTAAGAACAGCAAGAGTTTTAGAAACTGAGCATCCTCTGGGAGCTCAGTTTTTTTGAGCTTTTTTTCCCCTCCCAGGATACTAAGCGATATAATGCCAGAGTTGTGAGATTAATAAAATAGATCCTTTTGCCGTGAGGGAGTATTTATGTGGGACATGAATGATGTCACA
Organism: uncultured bacterium; assembly: GCA_964600955.1. GTDB lineage: Bacteria > Muiribacteriota > UBA6191 > UBA6191 > UBA6191 > CAZRLV01. Next base: position 2,897 of record CAZRLV010000320.1, on the reverse strand, counting down.
GGTATTGTTTATCAAAACGATTATATTTTCCATATCGTTTTTGATGATGGTTCTTCGGGAAATATTGATTTTTCTGAATATCTCAGCAGAGGACCAATCTTTGTCCCTTTGAAAGATATGGAATTTTTTAAGAAAGCTGTCATAGATGGCGGGACAATTTGTTGGCCCAATGGTGCGGATGTTGCCCCTGAAGCACTTTATGAAAAGGTAGCTTCTTTGTCATAAGCAGACCTATGTTTACCCAGGGACGGGGGCACATGTTTTTTCGGTTGATTTTTTATTTTTTGTTTCTATTTTGGGTGTTTTCAGCCCTGGGGGCGGTTCAGCCGCGTTTGGTTTGCCCCAACCCACGTTTGCAGAAAAAATTCAATATTTTGCAGGCCGATGGGGCCACAGCACTGTCAAAGTCCATCTCCCAGGTTTCTCGCTCAGTGGCTGCCGTGAATTCCTCACGCAGTTTTCGTGTGGACGAAGGAAGTCGTAATCTGACCTTCGTTCTAAGATATCAGGCCCCTGCCTTAGACAGTTCAAGCTCTTTGGTTAATATTTGGGTGGAACAGGCAAAATACCAGGATGAATTTAACGACAACAACCTGAATTCAGTGACTCATTTTTCAGGTGCTCAACCTGCGAGAATTACAGATCGAGACACCGTGATTCAGGAAATGGGCTATTTAATGGTCACCCAGGTGGTTCCGGCCATGGTCTCTGCTTTCGGAGCTATTAATCCGGTGCAGAGTAGTCCATCTGATGGGCTAAATGTTCTGGTATATGACATCTCCGACTCATTTTCCACCAGTGGAGAGTTTGTTGGTGGATATTTCGACCCGGACGATAAATTTGGCTCTAACAATAGAATAAACGCGATTCATATGGACATGTTTCCCTCTAATCCAGGGGGAAACCCCACGCCGCTTGCTTTTGGCACACCTGCGCTGCCCCGCAAGGACTTTTATCATGTTTTGGCGCATGAGTTGCAGCATCTAGTTAACGCACAGTTTGATAACCATGAAACCATCTGGGTTAATGAGGGCTTTGCACAATTTGCCATTTACCGAGTTTTCCATCAAAAGCAATTTTTAAATGGCGACTTGATTTTGAATACTCCTTTAGATGCGCCCTCACAGGTACCTTTTTGGCTCTCACAACCCGAGTTTAGCCTTTTGATGAGCTACGATGAACCTGGCATTACAGGAGGCAGTTTTCAAAGAAGTGATTCGGCTGAAATACGTGGAGTCGGGGTTTTTTTGTTTTTCTATCAATTGGAGGAATTTGGTGGTTAGGCCCAGGGGGAATGTATATTACCCCGGGCAGGCGTTCATGCGTTTAGATCCATGGTTCAATCTGTTCAAAGAGGGGTGGGGAGTCTTAATCCGACCTTGCTTAGTATGGCGACCAACTTCAATGAAGCGTTTCTCTCATTTCCAGTGGCCTTGGCTTTGGATAGTGGTTCGCCGTTAACCACTTTGGGTTTTCTAGACTATAATTCAACGCTCCAGCTCAATGTAGATCGAAACCGCACCAGTTTCGTTTCAGATCCCTCACAGGCAACCAACCCAGAACAGGTCGTCAGTAGTTTGTCTTATCCTCTCTCAGGCTATGAGTTCAAGTATCTAAAACTCATCGGGGACAGTTCTCAGTCAGCAAGCATGAGGCTTACCTCGGCTTCACCCGTGACAATTTCGGTGATTACTATAGATGGGAATTCTCAAAGAGCCTTAAATCAAACTCAGACAACATCCACTCACCTGGTTTATTTACCCAAATCCTCTGAGCTCATTTTGGTACTCAATAATCCAAGTTTATCAAGTATCTCCGTGCAACTTTCCGGAGATAATCAACTCGTTGGAGACCCAATAGATGCGGTGACTGAAACTGTAACGAGCGCTAATTTAACTAGTTCACCGCAACTAGACCCCATTGTTCTTAGCGCCAATACAATCAAGAAACAGGTACTGGTAAATCAAACCAATCAAACCCTCGACCTTTTAAATAACAAGCCCAATGAAGTAGATATTCGCGTTTGCCCTGCAAATCAAAACTGCGTCAACGCTTCACATCAAGTCATCCCCTCCATGGCTGAGAGAAGCAGAATCAGAAAAACCAAGCTTTCCATCAATAACGAGGATTATTATTTTACAAATCTCCAGCTTCTACCCCTAACTTCCTATGATTTGTATTACGCAAACAAAACCGCATCAAGCATAAACTTCAGCCCCATAATTACCCCGGCAGCGAATTCAACACTTATTGTTGGAAGCTTAAATCCAGGAAATGGAAATTTTGTTCCGACGGTGACCATTGGTACAATTACTGGGACTTTCGATAATATACTGGTTGCTATTCAGGCGGCAGATGTTGATTTAGATCCTTTAAGTGTAAGCCTTGAATTCAGTGTGGACTCAGGTTCAAATTGGTCTGTCTCAACTCACACGACGCCCAATCCAATTCTGCTTTCATCACCTTACGCAACAGCCTTTAGCTGGCAATCTCTAGAAGATATTGCTACAGATGAAGCCAGTGTTTTGATTCGGCTAACCCCTTTCGATGGGATTGATCAGGGAGTGCCTGTAATCTCGACCAATTTTTCACTTTCTAATC
>CAZRLV010000320.1:0-286 GCA_964600955.1 uncultured bacterium | reverse complement strand
TTTCTTTGTTTTTTTTATGTTTGGGCCTTAATTCTCTACAAATTTTTCATTTTATATTCTTTGTTTTTATAGTTTATTTCGGGGGGTTGGTGGGGGGGGGGGGGGCTGCTTTCTCGCTTCCGCAGCTTTTTTAGGTGCTGACAGTTTTGAAGTGGGAATTTTGAGTCATTTTCGGGATGAATTCTTACTCAATACCTCATGGGGCCGCCAATTTGTAGAGCTCTATTATCAGTTTTCACCCCCAATTGCCGCAGTGATTGAAAAAAGTCCACTACTTTCTTGGCTT
>CAZRLV010000319.1:0-4415 GCA_964600955.1 uncultured bacterium | reverse complement strand
AGCCACAAATACTTGTTTCCCAGGGTGCACTCCGTCATGACCTGAATGGCATCTGCCAGACAAACCGTGGACTCAGCAATAGCGTTAAGCTTACCTTTTAGTGGCTGAAGGTTTTTTTGAGCCAGCGCCACCATATATACGGCGATAACTGTTCCTGGAGCATAACGTCCGTGAAAGGCCGTTACCTTTTCAATAGCGTCCTGGATTGAAACTTCGGACTTCATATTTTAGCTGGGATTGTCCTGTGTACTTTCAGGTGATGGAGGCTCTCCCGTGCCCTCAGTCGATACGGGGGTGGTTGTAGCTTCAGTGGACTCCTCCTTTTTGGATTTTTTGATCTTGCGGTGGTAGGACCTTGAGTACAGGGTTCTACCCAATAGGCTCAGCCAGATTTTGGAGCGCTCAAACAGGGGCTCGCTATCTGAGGGCACACCGCCGGGCACGAGGGTGAAAAAGGGGATCAGGGGCTGAAAGGTAATTAGAACTAAAACAGCCAGACCCGCAAGCATCACTCCATGGGCTCCGACCATAATCCATCCGGTGAAGTAATGAGTTTTCTCCAGGACCACAAAGCCCAGTGCTGAGCTGGACTCGAAAAAATAACCCATGGCATAGGTGCTTAGTACATAGAGGGCGGCCAAAGCCGCTCCATAAATGCAGCCCAGATGATAGAAGGGGCCATAAGCAGTGGCGTGCGCCCGCACCTCGGATGCCCCCAAACTGCGGGCGGCTTCCAACTGAGCCAGGGGAACCCTTGCGAACAAGCGCAGATAAACGAGATAAAAAATAGAAATACAGGGAAACAGATAAAAGAAAATCAGGCTGGTTTTAACCAGATTCATGCCCAGGGAGGTGTTGATGGAGGCCGCTGCGTAACCCAGTAAAACGGGGGGAGTCAGCAAGGGAAAGCTGGGTAAAAACCGTGCTCGCAAATCACCCGACCGTAGCTGAGATACGGCCAGACAGCTGCCCAGAAACCATCCCCCAAGAACCGCGAGTGCCATAATAATTAATGTGCCTCCGAGAGCATCTCCGTAAGCTGAGTCGCTGAAAATCGAAAATCCTAAACGGGAATTGAATTGACGCGGTAAAAAACTCATGGGAAGTCGGCTTAAGGAAGAGCCCATGCCGCTGAAAAAACTGGTCACGGCTACGAAACCGCCCAGTAAAATCACGAGTGCGTAAGAAACCAATGCGGCTCGATGATAAGCGGCACGGCTCAGGCTTTGCAGTCCCTTGCCAAGCAGCGTAATTTCAGCCTGGATTTTCTTAGCCAGCTCGCGTGGGTCGTAATCGAGAATATTTTCCTCTTCTTCTTCAGAGTCTTCTTCTCCCTTGGTTTTGACCTCTTCAAAATCCCTGGCAAACAGGGGGCTGTAGCGCACCTGTCCCACATAGCTGTCATCAAATACATTGATAGGGGTTAAGCGCCCAGAGTCAAAGCTGGGCTGTAGGATCTCCATGAGCTCAATGATTTCATTACAAAAATCCCCGTCATCATTGGAGAGCATGAGGTATTCCTCAAGGGACTGGATTTTGTCGTCATCCTCAAGGGGCATATCACGAATGACCTCCAGGGCATAGTTGCGCACCGATGAATCCTCAAGAAGCCAGATCAAAGTTCGGACGGACTCTTGGTTGGGATTTTCCTTGAGTAGGGCAATGTATCCGGTTTTATCTCCTACCTTTTCATTGATGAGATAACGTCGTATTTCAATTGCTATATCGTCCTTTTCACAGGACTTTAGGGCTTTTTTTATAGCCTGGACCACCAGGCTATCGCCTTTGGGAATCCCGGAGATCAGATAATAAGTGATAGCGGAGCCGCCAATTCCCGAGAGGCCTTCAATACAGGCAATTTGGACTTCTTGAGAGCTATGCGAGAGAAAGCGGCTCAGGAAGGGGGCTTCAAGTGCCGTAGAGAGGAGACCAAACCGTGAGAGAACCTCAGTGATCACACCGACGTTGCGTTCCCTGAGAAGCTGCACGATGAAATAGGGTACTGCTCCGAACCAACGCTCTGTTAGAGCATCGTCCACCAGGGATTTTTTTTGCTCCGGCCTTCCGTGAAACAGGGGGGAAAATAACTGTTCTCGGGGAAAGGGCTCAACCTCTTGACCCTTTTTGCCCTTGGAAGTCTTAAGGCGTTCTAGATCACGGATAATGCGTTTGGCGAAATAATCGGCCAGTGGGTTTTTATGGCCAATGAATTTTAAGACCGTCTCTTCAACTTTAAGATCCTTGACCTCCAGGAGGTAATAGAGCATATCGATGATGAATTGAGGATCCTCACTCTCTGCAAGCTCCTCAAGTGCAGGCCAGATTCTTGGATCTATCTCCACACCGTGGGCCAAATCCACCGCAGAGAAACTTTCTTCCTGTTCCAGGGTGAGCTCCCCTTCTTCTTCCTCGTCATCATCCGATGGAAGCTCAAATGACAGGTCTTCGGGGTCTTCATCGTCATCAAGGTCCGGTAGCTCTCCCCCAATCTCTGGCATGTCCGGGTCTGGAAGTTCCGGGGCATCGAGCTGCGGAGTTTCAGGTTCGGGTCCGGCTTCTGGCTCCGGTGCTTTAAAGCGTGATAGATCCACCAACGAGGTTGGGTTGGGTAAGAGCAGATCGGACCAAGGACCCGAGTCTGAATCATCTCCTTCAAGTGGACTGTCACCCAGGCTCAGGCCCGAGGGTGCTCCGGCTAGGCCCAATCCAGAATCTTCGGGGATTTTGAAAATGGTTTTGCAAATGCACTCTACAAACTGATTGGCACGATCCATGGGAAAGCGAAATTTTCGGTGGCAACGGGGACAGCCGACAATCATGCTTCCTCGCCTTCGCTCTCTTGTGTTTCAGGATCCGGCTCTTTTAGTTTTTTGGTTTTTTGCTTCTTGGCTTTTGATTTTTTGCGGGTGACTTTGGTGCGGCGTGCCTTGACCTTCTTAGCAGAAACAGGCCCGGCTCCTCCAGCGGTTTTAAACTCAAGGCTAGAGTAGCGCACAGCAATCAGAACCCCCATGAGAGAGATTAAGAGCAATAAGGTATAGGCCATGGCCCCGGGCCCAGGGTCCTGGTAGAGTCGCATGGGGCCAGTTAAAGCCCAGAAAAAATTGGGAGAACGGTCGCTTACCGTGCGCACCATATAGAGCCCCTGGCTCAAAAAGTTGCAGGTTAGAAAAATGGTTAAATAAACGGTCAGGGTACGGGCCCTGGGCAGGATATAAGCATTGATCAGTTGAATCGGGTTGGCCCCAAGAGTTGTGGCAGACTCGATCTCAGACTTTGAAATTCTTCTAAAAAAAGCTTGCGAGAGTAAAACGGCCAGCGCCAGGCCCCAGGTGAGTGAGCCCCCGTAAGTGAAGGCCAAATGATTTCGAGAGCTGAAAACCATCCCTAAAAGTGGTAAAGAGGCTAAAAAATTAAGCGAGGGTGGGATAAGAATAAAAAATGCCAGGACGCTCATTAGCAAGGCTCTGCCCGTGAAATAGGAACGGGTGTGAAACCCTAGAAATAGACCCGTCAGGGCACAAAGGAGTGCAAAACCAATGGAATAGATCAGGCTCCAGATGAAAGCTCCGCGGATCGGATTGGCCAAAATGGTAATCAAATGCCGTAAGGTGAGCTCATTATCAAAGGGGTGACCCCAGATCCCAAGTCCAGTTAAAAGCGGCAAAAATAAAATGCAAAGGAAGCAGAGGAGGGCCAGGTTGGCAACCATCCTTCCAATCAGATTGAGTTTTAATAAAAAGCGAAACATGCGAGTTTATTGCAGTTTTACAATGGGGTATTCGTCACGGGTTAAAATAACGTCTACGTCTTCGTTTAAATCAAAGCTGTGTTCAATATTTTGCACGGAAAGAAACGGGACCTGGTCTTCGGTTTTCAAAGATAAATATTGAAATGCCCCCATATAGCGCATATGGCTGATTTGACCTGAAAAAACATTCCTGGCGTCCTCTGTTTTTCCCAAAGGCACAACCTTTGTAAATTCGGGTCGAATTAAAATCTCGACTTGCATTTCGGGGCGTAGGCGCTCGGCCGACTTCAAATTTAGCCCGCCCACCTTGGTTGAGAGCATATAGAAATCCCCGCCCATGACCACCTGGGCTTTTAAAATATTGATTTCGCCGGTATTGGCGGCCACATGGGTATTGACTGGGTTGGCATAAATCTCCTGAGTTCTGCCGGACTGTTCCAGATATCCTCCGCGCATTACGGCCATATGATCGCTGATTCCCATGACATCCAGGGGGCTTTCCGTTAGAAAAAGCAGGGTCAAACCAAAGTCCTGTTGGTAGTCGCGGGCCAGATTCACAAATTCCTGGCGTGTGTGAAAATCATAGCGCTTAAAGGGTTCTTCGAGGATAATCAGGTTGGGCTCGGTAATAGCAGCGCGCGCGAGGGTCAGACGAAATTGTTCG
>CAZRLV010000318.1:0-4431 GCA_964600955.1 uncultured bacterium | reverse complement strand
CCATCAGTTTTGCGGGCAAAAGATCACAGGGAAACTTCACCCCCTGTTGATGCACCCACCCAATATCCCACACATCTCGATACTTCATTCGATTGGCACGTAGCGCGAAGGCCACCAATTTGCCGGCAAATATTTCTCCACGACTCTCTGCTTGTAAAATCAGTCCGCCGGTTCCCATCTCTACCTGATAGGGATTCAGCAGTACCATGGATCGAGGTCGATGACTGGGAATCGTACAAACATCTATATTGATACGCTGAGCAGGAAGATTTCTATGTCCAGGTCGAGTTTCTACCTTAATTTTCCAGGTGTGAACATTGCCCATCTCACGTTTTGGTTCGCTTACTTCAACGGCTAGGCCATATTTTCTTTCGAGACTTTGCACCAAAACCTCTGCCATGGCGGCTAAACTTTCAGGACTAAAATCAACCTTGCTGGAAAAGTCTAGATCCTCGCTAAGTCGATTCGAGCCATAACAAGTCCGCAGACAAGTGCCCCCCATAAATGTCAATTGAGTCAATAAGCCTGCCTGACTCAACACTCTTAGAATATCGTGATGGAGCAGCTCTTTCTCCACCACATTTCTTAGGGGAGCCAGGTTTTTTTGGTTGCGTAAGGCTTCATCCACTAAGGAGTCAAACAAATTCATGGGCAATACTCCAATCGATCAAATCCAAACTACGGCGCGTGGCACGCATATCTCGCATTGCCAGCGACACCTTGGCCCGCCACAAGCGACAACGAGGGTCATAGTCAAGCTGATCCACCAGGTTTTCAGGGGCTTGGTTTGTGTGCACAAATTCAATCGTTCCCCATTTCCCGCATGAGATGATATTGCTACGCCCTGAGGACATAATAGAAATCCAATTAAATGGAATCTGGGATATCAAACCGGCTTCACTTAACACTGTTTCAAGGCTGATGTAATTAAAGTGATCCGCACGTAATTTCGTAGCCGCATGAAATAACAAGAGCCCGGTTGAAGGAGCAACCTGCTCCATCAGGTAAAGACCACGACAAACCCGATCAATATGCCCTGCACGGGTTGCTCGACTTAACAACCCCTTAAGCCCAGACTCAGACATTTCAGGCGCAAGAGCACGCAGATCCTGAAGAGTAAAAAGATAATGCTCAGAATCTACAAGCGACCCTAAGGCTTCAATGAATCGTCTGATAAACCCCACCCCAACACTAAACACAAAGTTATGATTAATGTGACTTACTGTGGAGTATAAATCGAACCCAAGCCCTCGTCTAGGGGTGAACTACAGATATTTACAGAACCACCAGGACTATCCTATTAAAACTTTGTAGTGTCAAATCTATGAAAACCCCACCGCGTCATCCTGAACTTGATTCAGGATCCAGGCGTCCTGCCACGTGGAATGTTAGGAAATAGAAGATGGATTGAGCCCTTGGTCCACAATAACGATACCCCATGGCACCTTTCAGAAAGTGGCTACAAGAATTTGAAAAATGCTCTAGGTGGTCGAGGTTTGCGGATTATCCAAGCACCCAGTTCGCGTAGATCGACCACTCAATCCCAAAGCCTCGACAGGGGATGGATGATTCAGGAATCATACCCTTATTTACGCACCTATGCGAATCCTTGTATACTTTATCTATGGGTAATATGGACGGGGGTTATAAAAAACTATTTTCTCACCCGGAAATGGTTAGCGATTTACTGCGTGGGTTTGTCAAACAGGACTGGGTGGATGAGTTGGATTTCTCAACTCTCGAAAAAATTCCAGCCAGTTTTGTCAGTGACAAGCTCAAGGAACGCCATGACGACGTGGTTTGGCGTATCCGATGGGGATCGGATTTTCTCTACATCTATATCCTCCTGGAATTTCAATCCTCAGTCGATAAATACATGGCCGTCAGAATGTTTTCCTACTTGGGGTTACTCTATCAGGATTTGATTGCTCGGAAACTCCTATCCCGATCTGGAAAATTACCCCCAGTATTACCGCTTGTTCTTTACAATGGGAAAAGGCACTGGAGAGCGGCGACTGAGATATCTGAACTCATTGTTCCAGGGCCTAAGGGGCTTCAGGAACTCCAGCCCAAATTAAAATACTTGCTTATTGACGAGCATCGTTGTTCACAGGATGAACTGAAAGTCGCAGAAAATTTAGTCTCAGCCCTATTTAGATTGGAGACCAGCCAAAGCCCAGAGGATATGGCCACTATCGTCAAAACCCTAATCGAATGGCTCTCACACCCTGAGAAAACTAGTCTCAGGCGGGCATTTGCAATCTGGATTGGACGGGTTTTACTCCCCAGAAAATCGGAGCAAGGGGAAGATTTATATCACGAAACTTTAGAGGAGGTCGGTGGAATGTTGGAAGAAACCGTAAAAGAATGGAAAGAGACATGGAAACAACAAGGGATTCAGGAAGGGATCGAGGAAGGGATCGAGCAAGGGCGCCATAAGATGATTCTGAGTGCCCATAAAGCAGGGGTACCGATTGGAACCATTGCAAAAATGGCTGACACCTCTGTTGAGGAAATCAAGGGAATCCTCTTTATTGATAACAATAATGAGACCTAGCCAACTAGCGAGACCCTCTCTCGCTTTTTTGTCTTGATTCGCGATGCCAAGAATGATCCAAATGTCATTAAGTTAGTGGATCTGGTGATGAGAACCCCTGAATTAACGCCTATTTCATGGGGATGCGAAACCTCACCGCGTCATCCTGAACTTGATTCAGGATCCAGGGGTTTTGCCACAGATGGCTATTTAGACAGAAAGATGGGTACTGAAACGAGTTCAGCATGCCAGTATTTTGTGGCAGTCATGCACTTCTTCAGCTTAACTAAACACCATTGCAGCTTGATCGGGGGACCCACCTTTTCTTCATCTTGTGTTCAACCTTTCTTCCAGGATGGATTGGGGCCTTGGTCCCAATGTCATTAAGTTAAGGTCAGGACATCAGTGTTTATCAGGTTTTTCAGATGAGGCAAACAGATACTTTTCCAAAGCATAGAAATCTCAGTTTTAAGAGAAAGAGGCTTCGCCGTTTAAAAGGTTGATGTCCTGGGTGCAGCATTTCCCGTTCACGTGAATCACAGTAGCGGACTTATCGATTCAGCTAAAATAAATAGAAAAAACTTCTTGACGTCTTTTTTGAGCATAGTTTTTAGCCCTTCACTGCTCGCGTTCAAACTCTCTCCTAAAGCCCTTTGAAAGGGGCAGTTCGTGTAGGGCATCCCCCCTTTTCTTTTTTTGTTCTAAAATCTGGATTTGCTCAGGTCTACCTCCCTCTGAAGCCCCCATAAATTCAGGGGTTATACTGTTTTTGGGTGAGCAATTTGAAAATCTACATCAGAAAATCATAAAGGCTTCCGGGGATTACCACGTAGCCCAGGCCAATCTTCTAGATCATCTCCAGGATGCCGAGCGTTTAAGGCTACATTTGCATAGAGGATTTTCCAGCATGTTTGATTACGTTACCAAAGAGATTGGACTCTCTGAAGCCTGCGCCAACAACTTCATCAATGTTGCAAGAAAATCCCTGGAAGTAAAAGCCCTTAAGGAGGGCATCCGTCAAGGTCATTTCGGGGTATCCAAAGCCCGTAAAGTCACCAAGGTTTTGAAGCGCTCCAATCAAAAGCAGTGGCTTGATGATCTGAAAAACAAAAACACCCGCGAGATTGAAAAAAAGGTGGCGTCAAAAATAGAGAATCCAGAACCCAGAGAATCCTTAAAACCCATCGCCAAAAACACAACTCGCCTAACCCTAGATATTGATGATGAACTGGTTGAACTACTCGATCATCTCAAAGATCTGGTCGCCCCCAAAATCAAAGGAAAACCCAGCACTCAGGAAGCCATCAAGTTATCTGTAAAGGAATTTATAACCCGCCATGACCCCACCAAAAAAGCAGAACGCGCCAAAAAACGAGAGAGTCGTCGTAGGGAGTCAGGCATGCCTGACCCGAATTTAGGCGTCGGACATTCCCGGTCCGCTTCCGAAGCAACTCCCATCTCAATTCGCCCTAAAAAATCCACCCCAAAAAAGCAAATCACTCGTCACGTGACAGGTAACCACCCAAAAAAAAGAGGTACAATCCCAGCCTGGGTCCTACACAAAGTCCACGAGCGAGATGGCGGTCAATGCACTTACCGGGGAAAAAGCGGTCTTCGTTGCACCCAAAAGCGTTATTTGCACCTCCATCATCGAGTCCCAGTGGCTCAGGGAGGCAAACACCATCCAGACAATTTGACCACAGTCTGCTCAGCCCACCATCGATTTTTGCATTCTAGCCTTGAGTAGCTGGCAAACTCCTTGGATTTAGGCCCACTACAAGGCCAATAGGTTATTCTGTTGTGGTTTACTGTCGCTGATCGGATTTCCTAATTCACGAAACCCGCACAGATCAAGCAAAACCCAAGAGATAATTGTCAATTCCTAAGACATTTTT
>CAZRLV010000317.1:0-4441 GCA_964600955.1 uncultured bacterium | reverse complement strand
TTATGCGTCGCATTTGATCTAAACCGGGCCCCAGTCATTATCGGCCTGTTGCTGGCGATGTCCATCCTAAATCTTGTTTTCTTCAAAGGCAGATTGTTAACCTACTCTAAGCTTCCTACGTTGCCGATTGCTCTAGGATATCTTTTCCTTTTTGCGCTTTACTCAGGAGCAACCCTTATAGCCTCGATAAAAAGTGGATTTGGTACTTTTCCTCAGGTCTTTTTTACAATAGACACACCATTTCGTCTAACTCACGTTCACGAATTACTCGCAGGCTCGTCGTTTCCCCCTGAATCATTAAGCAATAACGACTTTTTCGTCTCTCCAACTCACTTTGGAGGACCCGCAGTGGTTGCAGCAGTATCAACAGTTACAGGTCTCTCTGCGCACCACGCATACTTTCTTTTTACTGTTCCGATTCTTGCTCTCGGTACGTTCAGTTGTTTTACAAGCTATACCCGAAATCTAGGCCTCAAGCATGGCTATCGTTTCATCGCGATACTCGCTTTGGCGTCTGGCACCTATATTGCAGATATCTTTCTCGATCTGTTTAGCGCCACACCTAAATCAATTGTTTACTCCCTAATTGGAGGACTTGGAAACCATCATAATCTCGATACTGTTAGGCCATTTGGGTATGGTTGGAAAGACAGTTATGACATTGCCTACCAGGCTGGCTTTTTCTTGCTTTCTTCAATTTTTTTAGTGTCCCAAAGTGCTTATTTATGGCAAAAAATAATACTTTCCTTGCAGTGTGTGCAGTTTTCTGCTATATAGCGGGGGTTTTGGAGGCGGGCTACGTATTTACTCGATTCGCGACCGGTGCCTGCCGCGACGACTCCCACAGATGCTAAAGGCGAGGCTGGTTGATGATAACCCAGTCCAGCGCGGTATTCAGAATTAAAGCTTTCCATACTAAACATGGGTACCGTTTCATCCTTCTCACCCACATGTCCCGGCTGAATTTGAGTACAGGGAAGGGTTAAAGAAGAGATAAAAGACGAGGTATCTGGGGCATCCACACCACCCGGTTCGACAGCGGTGACCTCATTAAACCCAGCTCGCATCACAGTCATATTAGATTCCACCACGGCTTCTCCAAAGCGGCCGAATTTTTTCTCATATTGATTGCGAATAATACTCAGAAAATCTTCATCAGGGATTTTTTGATTTTGAAGAAAAGGCGAAACCCTGAAAAAAGCCCCCAAAAATGCGTTCCCCTGCATACGAGTCTGCAGATCCTCCCGATCCGTAGCCTCTCTGGCAATTTTAAAACCATGGAGGGTGTAGAGTCTGATTTCTTTGTCCAGGATTTCCTGGCGGTATTTGCGGGGGATTCTCTGCCAGATTTTGGCCGGATCGTTTTCGGAAGACTCCCAGACAAAAGCTCCTCCTTTCGTCAGGCCTTGCAAAGGGTTGGTATGAGTAAAGATCTTGGGGTCACAGCAAAGAACGGCTGTAACGTGCATAAGGTCACAATTCACACGAATACGCTCTTGTGCGGCAACCAGAAAATAGCTGGTGGGTGCCCCTTTTTTCTCTGAGCCATATTTAGGATTAGCTGAGACATGGATCAGTTCTTGAGGCTTACCGTGTTCGTCATAGAGTTCCCTTTTTTTGGCGATGTAGTCCGAGCATGCCGAGAGAACTTCACCCAGGTTTTTCCCGGTGGTGATCATTCCCCAGCCGCCAATCGAGTGCAATCGTACGGCTCTCGCATTCTCTGGCAGCAGAGAGGGGGTGTCGCCTGAAACTACTGCGTATGGGTGGTCTATACCTAGAAAAAAGAAACGCTCGCCGTCATTGGAACTTTTACCATCCTGTCGGTTCAGGCGACCCATTGCAAATTCATAGGCACCAAGCATTCCTTCGGGACGAAAATCCCTTGATCCCAGGCCATAGACCCCGGAAAACACCCGGGGTTTCTCTGTAGTTGGGTCAATGGGTCCCAGATGGGGAAAGGCTCCTACACGATGATTTTCGGTGGCCTTGGAGAGTGAGATTCTAATATCACGGGTTAAAGGATTGTCCGTTGCCAGGGACTCATCGGTGCGTTCGAGCACAATGACGTTTTTCTTTCCACGCACAGCATCAATGATGACTTTTTCCGGAAACGGCCGTAAAACATTAATATGAATGACACCAACGGTCTCAGAGTGGGTTTCTCGGATATAGTCTGCGGCGGCCTCCAGGTTTTCCGCCGAACTGCCCAGGCTAACAAAAACCGTTTCGGCGTCATCACATTTGTACTCAGTGATGAGCCCGTACTGCCTGCCAGTGAGACTGCCAAACTCCTCGTATGCTGCTTTGAACCGCTCAAGAATCCCCTCTGAGAAATTATTGCGGCGGGCTGCCACTCCGTTCATATAATGCTCTTGATTTTGAACCGGTCCTAAAAGAACAGGATTTTTCAAATCGATCATCTGGGGTATCCGCCTACGCGTGGGTCCAAATAAAACGCGCTGTGGCTCAGAGGGGCAGTCAATAACATCGTCGGGTCTGCCTAAAAACTCTCGCACAAGTCCAGGCTCGATCTGGCGAAAGGTGCGCTCGAGATGTGAGGTAAGGAATCCGTCCTGGATGTTCATTCCGGGGTTGAGACTCAGTTCGCAGACTTTTCTAAGAATCAGGGCTTGATCCGCAGCTTGTTGCGCATCTTTGGCAAAGGTCATTAGCCAACCCGTATCGAGGGCAGCATAGATATCATCATGGCCACAGTGAACATTAAGGGCATGCTTCGTTAGCGCTCTGGCGGCAACGGAAACCACCATAGTGCTAAGCTTTCCAGGGGCATGATAATACTGTTCTATCCCGTAGACAATGCCCTGGCCAGAAGTAAAGTTTACCACTCTCTTTCCCGTTACCGACATGGCTATCGCTCCGCCCTGAGCGGCGTGCTCACCTTCGGCTTCAATTGCCAAAAGGGAGTTTCCAAAGGCATTAAGATGCCCTTTGGCATAGAAATTTTGGAACATTTCGCCTTGCTCGGTTGAGGGCGTGATGGGGTAGAACACTCCGGCATCGGAAATCAGACTCTCGGTATGCACAGCCAGATAGTTACCGTTGCAGGCAATGCGTTTGCCGGGATACTTGGGAGAGGTAGATGCTTGCATTTTAGCTCCTTTTACCATGACGGTCTAGAACTCTAGCTCTGTAAAAGACTGCGACCGTCAGACTTTAGGTCTACTACAGCCTGTTTGATTCTGTCTGTCATCAAGTTTTCAGCTTTTTTCAACCAGACCCTTGGGTCATAGTGTTTTTTGGAGCCCACTTCACCCTCAACTTTGAGAACCTTGTCATAGTTGCTAAACATAAAGTCCACGACGGGCCGGGCATATGCGTACTGGGTATCCGTGTCCACATTCATCTTGATCACACCATAATCCAGGGTTTCATGGATTTCCTCCAGCGCAGATCCAGAACCGCCATGAAAGACCAGATGAATACGGTAGTCTGGCCCCAGTTCGCGCTCAACGGCATCTTGACCATTTTTGAGAATACCAGGTGTGAGTTTTACATTTCCCGGTTTATAGACTCCGTGGACATTCCCAAATGTAGCTGCTAGTAAGTAGCGGCCAATCGGTTTGAGGGCCTTGGCCACAGCGACCATATCTTCTGGAGTTGTGTAAAGTTTCTCGGCGGGGGCATCCTCGTGACAAACTCCGTCCTCCTCACCACCCACAACGCCGGTTTCTACCTCAAGAATGATATCGTTCTTAGCACAGCGCTCTAGTAGAGCTTTGGATGTGGCTATGTTTTCTTCAACGGGTAATTCAGATCCATCAAACATATGTGAACTAAAGAGGTTGGGGAGCCCTTTGGCTCTGCGTTTTTCAGTTTCTTCAATGAGGGGGATAAGGAAGGATTCAACCTTGGAGGGTTGGCAGTGGTCCGTGTGCAGTGCTATGAGAACATTGTATTTTTCTGCCACAAGATGCACGTGTTGAGCCAGGGAGATTGCTCCGATGGCTCCGTTTTTAACTCCTTGTCCTGAGGCAAATTCTCCACCTCCAGTTGAAACCTGAATGATTCCATCCGAGCGTGTTTCGGCAAATGCTTGAATTGCAGCATTGGCTGTTGAAGTTGAGGTGACGTTAATGGCTGGGAAGGCATATCCCCCTTCAAGGGCTTTGTCCAACATCTTAGAGTACTGCTCAAAATTGGCAACTGGCATTTTGACTCCTTCTCGGGTAAGGGGGTAGGGTCTGCCCCCAAATTAAGCGACAGAAAACACAAGATCGGCATTCTACAGTCGTAAGGCCCTCAAGAGCAAGAGAGGAACGGGGGGAATCAGAATTCAGAATACAGGAGACAGGAGTCAGAATGGGGGAAAAGAATTTAAGATTTTGAGCATTTAGGCTTGACAGCGAAGCTTAAAAAATTATTTTTTTATGTCTCCTGTCTCCTGTCTCCTGTCTCCTGTCTCCTGTCTCCTGTCTCC
>CAZRLV010000316.1:0-4458 GCA_964600955.1 uncultured bacterium | reverse complement strand
CTCGCTGGGATCTGTGCGGGGGGTGCCGGGTAACCGGCATTCCTACCGCGACTTAAAAAAAAGATGGATACCTTTTAGAGTTGGGATCTCTTGATTGGTTGTTGGCTTCCTCTGTTGATTATTCTTCTACGGTTACGTAGTGGTCGGGTCTGGGGGCTATTTTTCCTTTGCCTTGGCAGTGCTCGGACCAGGTGACGGGTTCGAAGCCTTGGCGGACTTCCTCCATGGTGATGCAGTTGTCTACGGGGCAGACGATGGAACAGAGGTTGCAGCCTACACAGGCATCGTCGATGATTTCTGCACGTGAAATAGCTTTTCCATTGACTTCCTTGGGGACCAGGCGGATGCTTTGGTGTGCTCCGTCTTCGCAGGCTACATAGCAGAGATGGCAGTCTATGCATTTTTCATAATCGATTTTGGCCACGGTATGGTAGTTTAGATTCAGGTTTTCCCAGCGGCTGATACGATGCAGGGATTTTCCACGAAAATCCTCTATGGTTTCAAATCCCATCTCATCCATCCAATTACTGAGTCCGTCGATCATATCTTCCACAATGCGAAAACCGTAGTGCATTACCGCTGTGCAGACTTGAACCGTGGAACAGCCTAGAAGAATGAACTCTGCACAGTCTTTCCAGTCCGAAACTCCTCCAATGCCTGAGAGGGGGATCCCGGCGGTTTCTGAATCCGAAGCTATGGCACTGACCATATTGAGGGCAATGGGTTTTACGGCGGGGCCGCAGTATCCCCCGTGGCTGCCTTTGCCGGCTACGGTGGGTCGTGGCTGGAGGGAATCCAAATCGATTCCGATGAGGGAATTGATAGTATTGATAAGACTGATGGCGTCACCGCCGGCTGCTTTGGCGGCCCGGGCAGGGTAGGTAATATCTGAGATATTGGGAGTTAGTTTTACGATCACCGGAGTTTTTGCAACCTCCTTGACCCATTCGGTAATTCGCTGACAATACTCGGGAACCTGTCCCACGGCACTGCCCATTCCGCGCTCACTCATTCCGTGAGGACAGCCAAAATTTAGCTCCAGACCATCAACACCGGTATCTTCTGAGCGTTTTACGATGTCTTGCCAGACTTCTTTATTCGTCTCTACCATGAGAGACGCAATTACGGCATGTTTGGGGTAGCGCTTTTTGACCAGGGCCAGTTCTTTTAGGTTATCTTCGATAGGGCGGTCGCTGATCAATTCAATATTATTGAAACCCATGGCACGATTGGGTCCCAGGTTTACGGCACCATAACGGCTATAGACGTTGGTAATTGGTTCGCCAATGGTTTTCCAGACAGCCCCGCCCCAGCCGATATCAAAAGAACGGGCCACCTGATCGTAGGTATTGGCCGGGGGGCCAGAACCCAACCAGAACGGATTAGGACTCTCGATGCCGGCCATATTTACTTTGAGATTTGCCATAGGTTTCTCCTCAATCCTATCCCATTAAAAAATCATGAATTCCAGCTGCGGCCAGTTTTCCGGCTGCTGTGGCGTTTACCAGATCATGTCCGCCGTTAGTACAATCCCCTCCGGCAAATACCTTGGGATTTCCGGTTTGTCCTGTAGCCTCATTGATCACAATACGCTTTCCCTGCATTTGCATTCCGGGAATGAGATTGGCTAATTCCGTATGGCCCAATTGACCCGTGGCGTAGATCACCATATCGGCGGGTAGAATATGCTCACTTCCTGGCACAGGCCTGGGTGAGCGCCTGCCGCTTTCATCCGCGTCACCCAGTTCCATACGTACACATTCAAGCCCTTCTACACAATCGGTGCCAAGAACCTTGACGGGTGCTGTAAGCCAGCGAAACTCACATCCATCGGCTTTTCCAATTTCAAACTCATAATCATAGGCCGGCATTTCAGACTGGGATCGTCGGTAAATCAAAGTTGAAACCTCTGCCCCCAACCGCTTGGCCTGGGTCACACAATCGATAGCGGTGTTTCCGGCTCCGACCACAATGACCCGCTTGCCAACCTCTACTTCACTATAAGGGCCGGTCTTCAGAGCCTCGATAAAATCCAGGGCTTCTACCACTCCAGGAAGATCTTGTCCTGGGATATCCATTTTGCGCGTGGAACTGAGTCCAACTCCTAGAAATACAGCGTCGAATTCCTGGTCGAGTTTTTCAAAGTGGAGATTCTCCCCAAACTTCGAATGTCCTCTGAATTCCACTCCTAAGTTTAGGATTGCTTGAACTTCCGCCAGTGAATCAGGGATTTTCATCTTGTAATCAGCCATTCCGTAGGTGTTGAGGCCCCCTGGCATGGAGCGAGCCTCAAAGACTGTGACGGCATGCCCTTTCAGGCGCAAATAATGAGCGCAGGTAAATCCGGCAGGGCCGCCGCCTACGATAGCGATTTTTTTTCCCGTGTCTTCACCGGGCTGAAAGAGATTGAGATTTTTTTCCAGGGAGTAATCTGTGGCGACCCGCTGAAGTCTGGCAATATCAATGGGCTGGTGCTGAAGATCGTTGAGTACACAGGAACCTTCGCAGAGAACCTCTACCGGGCAGGTGCGGGCGCAGGAGTGACCCATGGGGTTGGCTGATAGAATTACCCGAGCCGATCCCTTAAGATTGCCGCTGGCGATTTTCTTGATAAAGGACGGTACGTCAATATCCGTAGGGCAGGCCACCGTACAGGGGGCGTCGTAGCAATAGAGGCAGCGACTGGCCTCTAAATAGGCTTCCATGTGCTCGAGAGCCGGGTGCATCTCGGAAAAATTATCTTCGTACTCTTGTTCACTTAGACGGGGTGCCAGTTCCTTCATGGACATAGGACTCTCCTTTTTGCGATACGGTTCCACGCATTCCAATGAGATAGCTCACACAAGAGATCAAAAAGGCCACAAACCAGGCCCGTTCATAGATTGAAGTCCATAAAGAACTTACCTCTACCACATCAAGTTGACCTAAAAAGCCAGGGACGCAGGGTGCAATTCCCAGGACCAGGGCAATAACGGCCACGGGGTTGAACCCCGATTTATATTCATAAATATCGTCGCGTTTATAGAGGGCGTCAAGATCCAGACGGGTGCGGCGAATAAAGAAATAATCTGCAATCATGATTCCGGCAACAGAACCGAGCATGGCTCCGTAGCCTATGAGCCATGTAAACAAATACCCTCCAAAATTCGTCATCAGTTTCCAGGGCATCATCAAAATTCCAATGACGGCTGTAATCATGGCCCCTTTACGAAAGGAAATAAATCTTGGGGCCAGATTGGAAAAATCATTGGCCGGTCCTACCACATTAGCGGCCAGATTAGTGGTTAGAGTAGCCACTGCCAGTCCGAGCATGGTGAGCAGTGTCAGAAATACACCGCCGCCCATTTTGGCAATGAGCTGCACTGGATCAGCGATGCGTTCTCCAAGGATGATAGCCGAGGCATTTGTGACCACGGCACCGACAAAACAAAAGGCCGCCATCGTGGGTACCAGACCCAGGGTTTGACCAATAATCTGATCTTTTTGGGATTTTGCATAACGCGAGAAATCAGGGATATTTAAGGCCAGAGTGCCCCAAAAAGCTACCCCCATGGTGATTCCAGAACCTAAGATGGCTTCAGAAGCTGTGCGGGTCACCTTGGTGTGCTCGGCGAGCAAGGTGGATAAAGACCCCAGATTCACCCAGGCCCAGACGAAAAGGGCGATACCCATGAGAATCAGCAGGGGAGCACCCCAGGATTCCATGAATTTAATGGATTCCATTCCGCGATAAATAATCAGGACATTGATGACCCAAAAAATCATGAAACAGAGAAATTGCCCCGTATTGATTCCTACAAATCCGGGCATAAGACCGGGAAGAAATGCAGCCATAGTATCACCTGTGATGGCATTGGCCATCACATAGATGGCACTGCCTCCGATCCAGGTTTGGATTCCAAACCAGCCACAGGCCACAAAGGCGCGCATCAGGGCTGGAATATTGGCCCCGATAACCCCAAATGAGGAGCGCAGTAAAACCGGGAAGGGGATTCCATAGCGTGTGCCCGCATGGGCGTTGAGCAGCATGGGAAATAAAACCACGATGTTGCCCAGGGTGACGGCGGCAACGGATGCCTTCCAGGACCAGCCTTGATCCACCATGCCGCTTGCCAGAGTATAGGTGGGGATACAGACGGCCATTCCCACCCAAAGGGCGGCGATATGCCAGAGAGACCAGGTTTTTTCTTCCTCGGGTACCGGGGCCAGATCAGGGTTGATCAGGTGTTGATCTCTCATGGATTAAACTTCCGCAAGTGCGCGTTCCAGACGGTCACACCCCTCGTTGACACCTTCCTGGTTGATCAGCATGGGGGGAGCAATACGGATGGTATTTCCATAGAGGCCACCCTTGCCAATCAGAAGGTCTTGACGTTTTGCGGCTTCCAGCAGGGCCGTAGTTTTACCCGGTGCCGGTTCTTTGGTCTTGCGGTCCTCAACGAGTTCAAGTGCCTGCAT
>CAZRLV010000315.1:0-4493 GCA_964600955.1 uncultured bacterium | reverse complement strand
ATATCACCGAGAGTAAATTCTTGAGGCTCCAGGCTGAAAAACACGCCGAAGCCCTGGAAGAGAAAGTACGTCTTAGAACCCAGGATCTTCTCGTAACCATGGAGGAAATCCAAAAGCAAAATATTGAACTTGAAAAGGCTCGTAAAAAAGCCATTGAGTCCGAGAGTTTCAAGACGGAATTTCTGGCCAGAGCCAGCCATGAAATTCGCACCCCACTCAACGGGATTTTGGGCATGACAGAGCTTCTCTTAGGCATGAGCATGGGAGAGACCTTACGTGAAAACCTGGGAGTTATCCGTGTCTCTGCCACGCATCTTATGGCTGTTATTAATGATGTTCTGGACCTCTCAAAAATCGAAGCAGGCAAGCTTAAACTTGAGCAGGTTCCTTTTGACATGGTGGCCACGGTTAAAGCTCTGACACACCCGCTTTGCACACGCGCCCATCAAAAAGGTCTTGAATTTCTCGTTGAACTCCCCTGGAAACTACCGCTACAGGTAGTTGGAGATCCGCATCGCTTTACTCAGATTCTACTCAACCTTGTGGGTAACGCCATTCGATTTACTCTCACGGGGCATGTACTGATTCGTTTGGTTGTCCGCTCAAAAACCGATGAAGGTCTCGTTCTATCATGCTCAGTATCTGATACCGGCATTGGAATCCCTCCTGAGAAAATCGACAGCATTTTTGACTCTTTTGAACAAGCGGGTTTGGACACTAGCCGCAAATACGGGGGAACGGGTCTGGGAACCAGCATCTGTAAAGAACTTGTGGAACTCATGGGGGGTGAAATCAAGGTTGAAAGCCAGGTCGATAAAGGCACTAAATTTTCTTTTGAAATTCCTTTGACCTTCCAGGATAAAACCACATTTTTAGACTCCATGGGAGACCTTGCCAGGCTCAAAGACAATAATGTTCTCATTCTAGAACCCTACAAGCCTGCACAAAGAATCCTTAGTCAGTATTTTAGCGGGCTCGGTATGCATTGTTTGTCGGTGGATCGCGTGAATATTGCCGAAGAATTTATCCGCTCCAGCGGTCTGGAGGAGAGGTTCGACTATCTGGCCGTAGGGCTTCCCCTGGAGGATTTTGACGAGAAAATCCTGGAATCCTGGTTGCAAAAGTATTTTCAAGACGGTAGGCCCAGGATTCTTCTGATGATCCCTGAGGCCTATGAGGGGCTAAAATTTTATGGGTTTCACTCGGTAATCAAGATTCTAAGAAAGCCTACCTATCCTGTGGAACTCTGTCAGGCACTGCTAGAAGACAGTCACCGACCCGAGATTAGCGAGTCAGTGGTAACCGAAGAATTCCAGGAGCCTGAACGAAAAATTAACCTGAAGGGGCCGCGGGTTTTACTAGTGGATGACAACGAAATTAATCGTGTCGTCATCCACGAAATGCTCAGTAAGAATGGTTGTCGTGTGCAAGAGGCAGAAAGTGGATTGCAAGCCATTGAGTACCATGAAAAAAAGAACTTTGATCTCATTTTTATGGATCTTCAAATGCCGGGAATCGACGGCCTGGAGGCCACTCGTAGAATACGCTCGAGCAAGAAGGAGGGGGCAGAAAAGCTGCCCATTGTAGGGATCACAGCCGGGACCTCCCCCAAGGACCCTGAGCTCTGCCTGCAGGCAGGTATGAACGCCCATATTCTCAAGCCCGTGACCGAGGCTGAACTTGCCACTTGCCTTGTAAGTCTAGGGTTTTCCACAGAAGAGGTGCAGTTCCCTCTTCACGAACCAGCCTCTATTTTGGTTGCAGAAGATAACCTTCTCAACCAGACCCTAATATCCCGAATCTTGGTTAATTTCGGATTCGAAGTCTCCGTTAAGGAAAACGGGGCTCTAGCGGTAGAAGACTTCAGACAGAATAATTATGACCTCATTCTCATGGACCTAATGATGCCTGTGATGTCAGGGTTTGACGCCACCCGCAAAATTCGATCTCTTGAGGACAGCCATTCCCATATCCCCATCATTGCAGTCACGGCCGATCGCTCCGAGGGAGTTGAACTACGTTGTCAGGAGGCCGGTATGGACAGCTATATTCCCAAGCCCATCCATCCCACAACCCTGATAGAGCATATCTCGCGCTATGTTCAACCTCCACTGAATCCCTCCACTCTAAGTTTGGACCAACCCATTCGCAGTTTTGAACCCAGAGACCCGGACGGAAAATGGGAAAGCCATGTTACTGCGAGAACTCCTAAAAACAATAAAGCAACCCTTTCTGCCTTCGTCCTGGAACGAGCCGTAAAAGCCACTTCTGATGGAATCATAGCCATGCAGGTAGCCTTGGAAAAAAGAGATGGTACCCTGCTGGCTCGCAAAGCCCATTCCCTGAAAGGCACTTTCACCTATTTGGTGGACGACCCTGAATTAATGGATTCGATTCTTAGGCTGGAGGCTCAGGGCAAAAAGGAAGAATTTGAAGCGGCGAAGTGCGAGCTCAGGAACTTCAGTCGCCTATGGGAGGAGGCCCACACCGGTTTGGAAAATCCATAGGATCTACCTTGAGGAAAGGTGAAACTTCCCCACCTGATCCTCCAGTCGTGTTGAAATTGACTTTAAGTCGTCGGCATTTTGAGTAACTTGTCCGCTATAGGTAACCATCTGCCCCGCAATATCATTGACTTCTGAAATATCCTTAGCAACCTGACGGGTAACGTCTGAAAATTGATTGATATTAGCGTTGATTTCCTTCAAACCTGTGGATGCCTGAGAAAGATTATAGATCACTTCGGAAGTAGCCGAACTTTGCTGTTCCATGGCACCATCAATGGCGGTTACATTGTCGTTTACTCCCTGAACAACCGTGGAAATAGTCCCAATACAGTCGACGGTTGCCTTGGTTGCAGTCTGAATATCCTTTAATCTGCCGCCAATATCTGTAGTGGCTTCGGCAGTCTGCTGGGATAGAGACTTCACCTCGTTGGCTACCACGGCAAAACCCTTGCCTGCTTCACCGGCATTGGCGGCTTCTATGGCGGCGTTGAGAGCTAAAAGGTTGGTTTGGTCACTGATGGAAGCGATAATTCCTATGATTCCCCCAATCTCCTGAGCAGCCTTGCCTAGTCTTTCTACCTGTCTGGAGGCGAATGCAGACTGCTCTACAGCATTTTTCGTGCTTTTTCTGGCATCGCTGGTTTGAATTGCAATCCGGGATATATCGTTGCTCATACCATGGGTCGCGTCCACAACGGTGGCAATATTCGTGGTGGATTCCTCCATGGCTGAAGCCACTGAAATCATGCTGGTGCTCATTTCTTCAGCAGCCACAGCCACCATATTAGCCTTGTCAACAGTTGATTCCACGCTCTTGTCCATTTTCGCCGATACTCCAAACAAGTCCGTGCTGGATTTACCTAAAACCTGAATGCTGGAGTTCATGTCCTTGATCATGACAAGCAGGCTGCCTACCATACGATTCAAGACTTTGCTCAAGGTACCGATCTCATCCTCTCTAACGGATTCCATTTTGACCCTAAGATCTCCATCGGCAATCTGCTCAGCCAGCTCAGCACAGCGCAGGATCGGCTTGACATTATTGCGAATAATAATCCCAAGGGCTATAACCAAAATAATGATGGAACAGACGGCCACAAGTGCGCCCACCCAACCACTGCGCGAGATCGCGGTATCAATCTGGCCCCTGATCTTGCTCAAAAGGGTAGAAATGATACTGCCAACATTAGACTCAATTTCAGAGAATTTCTCCTTGATTTGAACGGCCTGTAGCTTCGCCATGCGCTGTGAAACCAAAACATAAACCTTCCCCAGACGATCTCCGTTATGCAGTATCTCAGTCTCATATTGGTCAATTTCTGTCGCTTCGCTCAAACCTTCAGCAACTTCCCCGACAGAAAGCCTTTCCACATTTCTCAGAAGCGTACGCACTTCTGGGTCCTCTGAATTTCGAAAGCTTGTAAAAATCTTCCCATCCTTACCAGCAAAATAGGCCATAACAATATCGGGGTCAGCGCAAAGTTCACGACAATAATCATCAAGAACTCCGAAATCGAAGTTGGCGATGGGGGTGGCACCCAAACCTGCCATCAATCCTCCAAGGGTTTCGACCTTAATACGCAGGCTTGTTTTGGCAGCCGCCATCTGCTCCTGGGCCACCTGAACCAGGGATTTCTTTTGCACACCACTGATCTTGGTAGCCATGGTCGCCACCTGGGTCGAAAACCTGGATAGACTTCGGCTCTGACTAAAGATCAGCCAGGCGCCCATAATCACCATTCCGGCTACCACAAAGCAAACCGTGGGCACCAATAAACGTGACTCAACACTACGATAACGAAAATCAAGCATTATCTCCCCACAAAATATTTCTTAACTATGTCCTGACCCGCCTTGGACAACACCCAGTCGATGAAGGCTTGACTGGCGCCCTTTGGCTCTCCCTTGGTAATAAGATACAAAGGACGATTAATGGGATAATAGGGGTTATCAACGGAGGCCAATTGGCCATCAATACTGATTTTC
>CAZRLV010000314.1:0-4507 GCA_964600955.1 uncultured bacterium | reverse complement strand
CAAATTCTATTTGATAGTGCGAATCAAAAGATTTATGAATAATGGCCTCAAGCAGATAGAGACGATTTTGAAATTTATAGCCAATACAGGACTCAACCTGCTCAAGACGATCCTGTAATGTCATTCAAGAAAATTTCCTGAAAACAAGGGCCGCATTTTGACCCCCAAAACCCATAGAGTTTTTCAGAACAACACTTAGTTTTTTTTCTCTGGCAACTCCCGGAACATAGTCCAAATCACAATCAGGGTCAGGATCCGTAAGGTTGCGTGTGGGGTGAACCTTGCCCTCCATCAGAGATTTAACTGAAACTACGGATTCTACTCCACCGGCGGCTCCAAGCAGATGTCCGAGCATGGACTTTGTGGAGCTGATCCAGAGCTTTTTGGCATGCTGATCAAAAACGGTTTTCAAAAACTCCGTTTCATAACGATCCCCGATGGGGGTTGAGGTTCCATGCGAGTTGACATAGTCCACTGATTCGGGCTCCAGCCGAGCCTCTTCCAGTGCCTGGCGAGCTGCTCTGACAACGCCTTCACCACCCGGAGCCACGGCCGTGATATGGTGGGCATCGCAGCTGGCTCCATAGCCCAAAATTTCGGCCAGGATATTGGCCCCACGATTTTTCGCATGAGTTAAGCTCTCAAGAACCAACACTCCCGAGCCCTCGCCCATAACGAATCCGTCTCGCTTGCGGTCATAAGGGCAAGAGGCTTCCTGGGGACGGTCGTTTTGCCTGGACATGGCCTTCATATTAGAAAAGCCAGCTACCGTCAGTGGAGTCACCGAGGCTTCGCTTCCACCCGTGATCATGGCATCCTGAAGTCCATAACGAATCTCTCGAAATGCCTCACCAATACAGTGGGTTCCGGTGGCACAGGCCGAGCTCATGGAATAGTTTTTACCTTGAAACCCATATCGAATCGCAATATTACCCGCTGCCATATTTGAAATCAGCTTGGAAATAAAAAAGGCCGACACCCCTCGGCTTCCCCTTTGGCGAAAGCTCTCCTCGGTATCCTCAAGAGTTTGAATGCCCCCAATTCCAGAGCCCAGAATGACCCCCACACGGGTTGAATCAAAACCAAAGCCTGAGAGACCGGATTCCTCCAAGGCTTGAGCTGCCGCAATCAATGCGAATTTGGAATAGCGATCGAAACGTTTTAATTCTTTGGGCTCAAAATATCCTTCGGTCTTCAAATCCCTTACTTCACCGGCAATACGGGTGGCATGATTTACGGGGTCAAAAGATTGAATCGTTGAAATTCCAGATTTGCCGGCTAAGAGATTCTCAAAAAGGGTAGACGCATTGCACCCAAGCGGCGACACAACTCCAAGCCCTGTAATTACAACCCTTTCCATGGATAAATACCCCTCTTCCCCGTAGGGGGTGGGCATGCCCACTCCGAACGAGGCATGCCTCGCACCCTACGAATTTCTAGGGAAACCCAACCAAACAATCAAAGATGTTTTTCGATATAGGTCACAGCCGACTGAACTGTTTTGATTTCTTCGGCAGCGTCATCTGGAATCTCAATTCCGAACTCTTCTTCGAGAGCCATGATCAACTCCACGATATCAAGGGAGTCCGCACCTAAATCCTCTACAAAGGTTGCTGTAGGAGTAATGGCATCATCTTCGGCACCCAACTGCTTGGCTACATTTTCTTTAACTCGATCATATATATCTGACATAGCTACACCTCTTGCTACATATTCATTCCGCCATCCACCTGGATGACCGTTCCCGTTATATAACGGGCCATAGGGGATAAAAGAAACGTCACACACTGGGCGACATCAGAGCCTTCTCCGAATTCTCCCATGGGAATCCGGCTCTTAAGCTCCTCTTGAAATCTCTCAGGAATTTTATCCGTTAACCTGGACTTAATATACCCCGGAGCAACAGCATTCACACGAATGCTCCGCGAAGCCAGTTCGCGCGCCAAGGTCTTGGTAAATCCAATAATTCCGGCTTTTGCGGCTGAATAATTAGCCTGGCCGGCGTTACCCATTAATCCAACAACAGAAGTTATATTAACAATAACCCCCTGTCGACGCTTCATCATGGGCTTACAAACCGCTTTAGCAAAATGAAAGCCTCCTTTGAGATTTGTATCAATCACTTCGTCCCAATCGGATGCCTTCATTTGTATTAATAATTTATCGCGCGTGATCCCTGCATTATTCACCAGAAAATCCACCGACCCCAGCACTTCCAGGGTTTTATTTAGCGAGTCCTGAACTTTATCATAGTCCTTAACATCTGTCTCAAGGGGCAAGGTTTGCACACCATAGGCCGATTCAAAATCCCGCGAAACTTTTTCAATTTCTTCAAAACGGGTGGAGACCAAAGCAAGGTTAACCCCTTTTTTAGCCAGGGCTTCGGCTATAGCATAACCAATCCCACGCGAGGCACCTGTAATTATCGCTGTCTTACCCTTAAAGAACTCATCCATAACAAACCAGACCCAAGTCTCTCAAGAAAGCTCCTGGACTGCCTTTTCCAGCGATTCCTTGCCAAATACTGGGTGTACTCGCAGTTTTCTGTCTATCTTTTTTATCATACCCATCAAGACATTTCCAGCCCCAAACTCAATAAACTCGGTGACCCCGGCGCTCATCATGGAACGAATGGAGGCCTCCCATTTCACCGGACTAGTTAATTGGGACATGAGACAGTCCTTAAGGCTCTCCCCAATAGATTCGGGCTCTGGATTAACATTGGAAATCACTGGGATCGATGCGTCAGAAAACTCCAGAGCATTCAAACGGGCCGCTAGACCTTTTGCGGCAGGCTCCATCAATCTCGAATGAAAGGGGCCGCTCACATTGAGCATGACTCCCATTCTGCCTCCAAAGTCACGCACTTTTGAAATCGCGGTCTCCAAGGCCTGGCGATGACCGGCTATGACCACTTGGCCTGGACAGTTTAATCCAGCGATATCCAGAGTTTGCCCCGGGGGAAGACCTATTTCCTGCAAGAGAACCTGAGTTTTCTCAAGGTCCATACCAATCAAGGCGGCCATGCTTCCGGTCCCGGCAGGACAGGCCTCATCCATGAGTTTTCCACGATGGTGAACCAATTCAACTGCCTGCTCAAAGCTTAAGACTCCGGCCAGAGCCAGGGCCACGTATTCACCGACACTGTGACCTGCAGTCATGGCGGGTTCAATGCCACACTTCATGAACTCTCTTGCTAGAGCTGTACTGGTGACCACGATCGCCGGCTGGGTATGATAGGTTTGGGTCAACTTCTCATCCGGTCCGTTAAAACAGATCTTCGAGAGCTCAAATCCCAAAATCTCATCGGCCTGCTGATACAGTTCTCGACTCAGCCCTCCGGCATCGAAAAGCTCCTTGCCCATACCCACTGTCTGGGACCCCTGACCTGGAAAAAGAAACCCCAATTTCGTGCTCATTAGTTCAGACTCCAGTTCACCAAAGTGGCTCCCCATGACAAGCCCGCCCCGAAGCCGACGATCAAAACCCGATCTCCGGGGGCTAAGCGCCCATCATCATAGGCATCACGCAGAGCCAAGCCCACAGAAGCGCCTACGGTATTGCCATATTTATCGATATTGACATAGACCTGATCCTCAGCCAGACGAAGTTTACGGGCTGCGGCCTTAATAATGCGAATATTGGCTTGATGAGGAATCATGAGCTTGATGTCTCCCGGAGACAGCCCCTCTTGATCCAAAACTTTGAGAGAGGACTCCAAAAGAGCCTGAATCGCGAACTTAAAAACATCTCTACCTGACATTTTTACATAATGCATGCGATCATCAATGATCTTTTTATCGATGGGACGACTTGAACCACCCCCGGGAATCCAAAGATTACTCAGCCCGCTACCATCGGTGCCCATCACATGGGATTGAATCCCTACATCTGGATTTTCACTGCGCCGTAGAATCACTGCTGACCCGGCATCGCCAAAGAGTACACAGGTATTGCGATCAGTCCAATCTACATAGCGTGTAGTCGCATCCGCTCCAATCACCAATACCTGCCGGCATGATCCTGACTTAATAAACTGCGTAGCCGTCAACAGTGAATTGATAAAGCCCGTACAGGCAGAGCTGATATCAAATGCCCCCGCATTAACAGCCCCGAGCTTGTCTTGAACCTGGCAGGCGCTAGCCGGGAGCTTATAGTCCGGAGTACAGGTTCCCATAACAATCAGATCCAGCTCCGCAGGCTTGACAGACGCTTGTTCCATAGCCTGTCTGGCGGCTTTAACCCCCAAATCTGAAACTGCCTCATCCCCTGAAATTACATAGCGCTCACGAATACCAGTGCGCGAGACAATCCACTCATTATTGGTGTCGACCATCTTTTCCAGGTCCTGGTTGGTTAACTTTTTGCGCGGGATAGCTTTTCCAATCCCTACGAGTTCTGCCCCGAAAATTTGTTTCATGAGCGTTCTTTCTCCAATTCAGCTCCAATGAGCTCAACCACTTTGCTTTGCCCTAATTCTTCACCAGCCAAACATGCGCCATAAGTC
>CAZRLV010000313.1:0-4516 GCA_964600955.1 uncultured bacterium | reverse complement strand
GCGCGTTTTCTTCAAACAGCGCGGATGCTTTCTAGTGGCTTGGAAATTGATGTTCGTGGTTATCCTGGTGAGCAAAGTCAGGGAGAATTCTACACTCTTTTGAAGTCGGGTGAAAAGAAGAGAGAGGTTCAGGCATATGTTTTGGATTCTCAGGGATTGAACCCAAGAATCATGAGCTACGGAGGAGCCCTGGAGCTAAGCCTGAGGATAGATGTCCAAGGTAGACTTGAGGATCTGGTGATTGTGGATTCCCATGATACGCCCTCCTATCTGAGGCGTGTCGAAAAGTGGATGAAGGGATTTATAGGAAGAGAGGTTTTTAGTGCAAAAGCATTTGAGAAAATGGATGGGGTTAGTGGAGCGACCATCACGGCGGAGGCTGTTCGCCATGGAGTGGCACGCGTTGGGACTCGTTTTGCCAATCAGGTATTAGGCCATGAAAATCAAGGTAGCAAGGACCGTGGTCCGTCCTTGCCTGAGGCCAGTTCACTGGTTTTGATTCTAGCAACTATTCTAGCCCTGGTTTTGCGTCAGTTTCCTCATAAGAATTTGCGGATTGCCTATTTGTTAGGTGTTACCGTACTGCTGGGAGTGGTTTTCAACCTACAATTTTCGACTCAGCAGATTTTTTCCCTGGTATTTCTGAGGTTGCCCGAATTTGGTTGGAATCATGCTTTCCTTTTAGTGGTTGGAATGCCTTTTCTAGTCCTATGTTTTGGGAATATCTACTGTGGCTATCTCTGTCCCTTTGGAGCGCTACAGGAACTGATAGGAAATCTACGATCAGGTGATGATTCTTTGGACCCTGGTAAAGAAACCTGGAAGCTGGGTTGTGGAGTGAAATATTTCTTACTTTTTCTTTTGGTGATGGTCTATTCGCTTAGCGGGGAAAGTAGCCTATTCAATGCCGACCCGTTGGTAACCTTTTTCTCGGAGGAAATGAGTCTAAGAGTCCTCTGCTTTTCCTTCCTCATATTAATGGTGTCTTTTGTCTACCGCCGTTTTTTCTGCCGCAACCTCTGCCCTGCCGGAGCCTTCTTTAGTTTACTAAACAGGGTAAGGCTGATAAAACCAGCGATTCCGGCTGTAAAAATAGGGAAATGCGACCTGGGAGTCCTGAAAAAAAAGGACCTCGATTGCATCTGTTGTGATCGGTGTAGGTGAGGAGGGAATGCTCAAAGATAAAATTTTTTTAATCGTTGTTTTGGTGTTTGCCCTGTTCTTTGCTCAGGATGCTTTGCGTCGAGCCTGGGACTCGCTTGCCATGGGTCAGGAAAATGAGATTGGCCAGGCTTATGCCGGGAAATCACGTCGGGTTAATATGCCCAAATTGCAAGATCAAATCAAGAGAAATCAACTCTCAAAACGAGAAGCAAAATACTATCTGAAAAGGTAGCCGTTCACTTACAGCCTTTCCTCATTCCAACTCTGAAAACACTTCCGCTTCAAAGACATAGAGCTTTACGCTGGGATCCAGGTAGGCTTTGGGGGGTAATCCAGCTTTGTCGTGGGCGCAATGGGACCAGAACTCCTCCAGGCTCCATCCAGTATCGGTGGCGACTTGAGGCAGAAAAACCCCATGGTTGCTACCTTTTTCTACCACGATTCCATGCACACCCAACTTAGCCTCACGATAGTCTGAAATCAACCTGAGCGGAGATAGCACCGAGATTTCCAGTTCAAGTTTTTCGAGTTCTTTTCCTGTGACCGGGTTCCATCGAAAACGCGAGTCACGGGTTGAGTGAATAGCAAACTCACTCACTAATTGATATAGCGGCTTTTCAGATGTAAAGCAACCGATACAACCGCGTAATTGCCCGTGATTTTTCATGGTGACAAAGACTCCGTAGCCTTGCTTTCTTAATGTTTCCAGACCTGGGTCATGAATCTGGATTTTCTGCCCCTTAAAATATGAGTCCAGCGTCAAACGTGCGATTTTTAACAGGGCACTTCGCTCCGCCTTCCCCAACTTCCCGGATCCCAAAATCAATGCCGACCCATATCCCACAACGCGAGTAGCGTCGCCCGAAGCGTCAAAGGAAGTGCTATGGTGAATGATCTTAATCTTTGGACTTGTATGGGCTTGTTTCAAGGCTTCAAGTCCGGCTACTACAGCACTGACCCCACACATTGAGCAAGCGACCTTTCCGCTTTTTTGCCAGCGGGTCTCGGTTTCAAATACTTTACGAGGGTCCATATGGATCCAGGAATCCAAAGCCTCTTGATCCACGATTTTAGCCAACTTCAGATCGGGGTAGTGGGCGAGGTCCGTGGAGATGACGAGAAGATCTTTATCTGTGATGAATTTAGATAGATGGCCTCCGATCTTTAAGAGACGACTCAAATTTCCAGAAGGTAAAATCAGGGGGATAATTGGCATTCGACCAAAGACCTTGAAAATAAGCGGTAGCTGCATCTCCAGGCTATGTTCATTTTGGTGAATAGCATCTGAGCTGGTAAAGACCTTTGGGAAGCGTTCTTGAATTCTACGAATCATGGATAGATCTACAGGCAGGGCTCCAAAAGGGGTTTCAAATTCTGATACTCCCGGAAAGACTCCCATGCCTCCGGTGGAGGTCCTATGTGAGGGGCCAAGCAAATAGATACGCTTAAATTTATGCCCCTTTAACTTGCGGTATGCCCGCGCTGCGGTATCCAGGCTATAGCGATAGCCCGCATGAGGAGCAATAACCCCCAGCACCTTTCCCGCCAGTTTTGTCGGGGAGCCCTTGAGCAACGCCTCCTCCAGCTGCCCGGACAAAACAGCTTTATCCAAGGAATACCAACCCTGAGCCCCAAAAACAGCCGGACGACTCACTATCTCAGAAGGAGTCTCAGCAAAAGCGCAAAAGCAAATAAAGAAAATACTGAGGAAAGGAATCATAGGAATGGATTGGAAGAAGGAACCATAGTTCTCTAGTTCCTTCCCTTCCCATTACCCTTTCTTCTGAATCTTCGCCCAGCCGTCTTTTAGGGAAACGATACGGTTAAAAATGGGGTTTTCAGGGGTGGAATCCTTGGGGTCCAGGCAAAAATAACCCAGACGTTCGAATTGGAATCGTTGCTCAAGACGGGCCTTAAGTAAACCGGGTTCCAGCTTGCAATCTTTGAGAACTTCCAGGGACTGGGGATTGATATGGGGTTCCAGATCATCGGGTCCCGCAATTTCCTCCAGGTTTTCTTCCTGAAAAAGGTGGTTATAGAGGCGAACTTCCATCGACTTAGCATGTTCTGCGCTTACCCAATGGATGGTGCCTTTGACTTTACGCCCATCAGGGGATTTCCCGCCGCGAGATTCAGGGTCATAACTGCATCTCAGCTCAGCAACGTCTCCGTTTCTGTCGTGGATCACTTCTTCACATCGTATGAAAAATGCATAGCGCAACCGCACCTCTCGTCCAGGGGCTAAACGGAAGTACTTCTTTGGCGGATCTTCCATAAAATCACTGCGCTCGATATAAATTGTTTTCGAAAAGAGAAGGGGTCGGGTTCCCATGGCCGGGTCTCCAGGATGGTTTTGAGCCTCCAATTGCTCGGTTTTGTTGTCAGGATAATTTTCAATAACGATTTTAAGAGGTTTGAGTACAGCCATCACTCTTGGTGCGGTGCGGTTGAGTTCCTCGCGCACACAAAATTCTAGCAGGGCAAAATCCACAGTGCTATTACTCTTGGCAATGCCTACACGTTCACAGAATTCTCGAATTGACCCAGGAGAATACCCGCGCCTGCGCATTCCCGAAAGAGTCGGCATTCTTGGATCATCCCAGCCGTCAACAAGTTTTTTCTCCACAAGTCTTAGAAGCTGTCGTTTGCTCATCAAGGTATGCGTGAGGTTTAGACGGGCAAATTCAATCTGGACGGGCGGCTTTTCCGGGCGAAGTTGCTCAATAAACCAGTCGTACAAGGGGCGATTGTTTTCAAACTCCAGGGTGCAAAGAGAATGGGTGACGCCCTCTATAGAATCGGATAGACAGTGGGCAAAATCATACATGGGATAAATACACCAGCGATCCCCTGTACGGTGATGGTTTTCTTTGCGCACACGATAGATGGCAGGATCACGCAGGGTGACATTGGGACTTGCCATATCAATCTTGGCCCGTAGAACGCATTGTCCGTCTTTAAACTCACCGTTTTTCATACGCTTGAAAAGATCCAGATTCTCTTCAATGCTACGGTTTCTATGCGGGCTTTCGCGTCCGGGTTCTTTCAATGTAGCTCGATAT
The DNA here is from genome assembly GCA_964600955.1 of uncultured bacterium. GTDB lineage: Bacteria > Muiribacteriota > UBA6191 > UBA6191 > UBA6191 > CAZRLV01. Next base: position 290 of record CAZRLV010000313.1, on the reverse strand, counting down.
TCTCGGATCTCATCGCCGCTCAAATCGCAAACAAATGCCTTACCTGCGGCAATGAGCTTTACGGCCAGATCATAGAGTTTCTCAAAATAATCTGAGGTGTAATAGCATTGCGAGCCCCAGTCAAACCCAAGCCAGCGCACATCTTCCTTGATGGCATGTACATATTCACTTTCTTCTTTACAGGGGTTGGTATCATCAAAGCGTAAATTGCAGTGTCACCCGCCGATTTCATTGGCAATGCCGAAATTAAGACAGATGGACTTGGCATGGCCGATATGCAGATATCCATT
>CAZRLV010000312.1:0-4516 GCA_964600955.1 uncultured bacterium | reverse complement strand
GGTAACCAGCCCCTGTAATTCGTATAGGGGGTCATCCATATTTTCTACGACGACCCATAAACTCCTGGATCCATCTTCCGTCATTCCAGACCCCGATCTGGAATCCATCTTGGAAGAAAGGCTGAAGAAAAGATGGGGGGCTGCATCAAAAGTCCCAATTGATCTAAGAATTGTAAAAATTGCATGGTTTTGAATACCTAATTGAACAGGAGAACAGTGGAGCAGGAGACCGCAGGTTCGGCTTCCAAAGTGCCCTTGAATAAATTTAGCCCTGAAAAATCAACACTCTCCTGTTCAATTGATCTAATGCTCACCTGCTCTGGGGCTGTACTTTTGATACAGCCCCGATACGGTGGGATGCAGCTATGCGGGTCAAGATATTTCATTTTAAAGCTCTTCTCAAAAGCAGAGAATTTAAAACCACCGAAGTTGAAGACAGGGCCATGGCAGCGGCGGCTATCATGGGGTTCAACTGTCCAGCCATGGCCAGGGGAATGGCAACAGAATTGTATAAAAAAGCCCAAAAATAGTTTTGCAGAATTTTATTGCGGATGGCATAGCTGATTTTGAAGGAATCCTCAATCAATTCCAGGTTGCTTTGCATCAACACAAGATCAGCGCTGGTTTTTGCCAGTTCGCTACCCTCTTGAAATGAAATGCCAAGATCTGCGTGAGCGAGAGCCGAGGAGTCATTCATGCCATCCCCAATCATGGCTACGTAATTTTTGTCTGTAGATAATTTTTGCACGGCCGTTGCCTTGTCCTCGGGGCTCACCTCTCCAGTCGCCTCATGGAAATGAAAGGACTCTCGAATCTCATCTACCTTCTCCTGGCGATCTCCTGAAAGTAGCAGTGTTTCCAGTTTGGAGTTCTTTAAAAACTCTGAAAATTTTCCGGCCCCTTGCCTGAGGGGGTCTTCAAAGCTAAACTCTGCAATGACCTCCTGATTGAACGCCAGACTGAATCCCATAAAATCTTCTGTAAAATCACCCTTAACCCCATTTTCCTTCAAGAATTTAGAACTGCCAAGAACGTAGGTGTGTTCCTCGGCTTTGGCCTGCAGACCCTTACCCACCAGTCCCTCAACCGCCAAACCCTTGGCAGGTAGAATCCCCTTTTGTTTACAAATCTCAAGGATGGCTGTAGCAAAAGGGTGCGCCGCATTTTGCTCCATGGCATAGGCAATGGCCAGTACCTCCTCTTCTTTATGATCCCCCATCAATTTGATGGTTTTCAAAAGAGGCTTGCCTGCGGTGAGTGTGCCGGTTTTATCCAAGACCAGATGGGTTACCTTGGAAATGTTCTCAATAACTTTGATATTGCGAATCAAAATCCCACGCTTTAAAGCTGTACTCAGACCCACACTAATTGCGGCTGGAGTGGCCAACCCCAGAGCACAAGGGCAGGCAATCAACAAAACCGATACGGCGTTAAGCAGTGCAAATGAAGCCCCAGCCTGCATCCACCAATAAAGCGCAGTAATCAGGGCAAGCCCTAAAACAACCGGCACAAAAACGCCGGCAATTCGGTCGGCAATACGTGCTAAATTGGCCTTTTGCATTCTGGCAGACTTGACCTGATTTGCAATTCTTGCCATTGTGGAATTTTTAGCAAGCTCTTCAACTTCAATCGTGAGGGCCTGTTCCAGGTTTCTTGAACCGGAAAAAACCGCAGCCCCTCTCTCCTTGAGTACCGGCTCCGCCTCACCACTCAACAGGGCTTCATCCACGGTTGAGGCCCCGTCTACCACCTTTCCATCAATGGGTATAATTTCGCCCGCCGGTACGAGAATATGCGTGCCTGTTTGTAAATCCTTCAGGGGAATGATTTTGACATCCCCGTCTACAAGAGTGCGAACATCTTTTTTGTCCATTAAAAGCAGTTCTTCCAGGCTGGAAAAAGCGTTGGACTTGGCCCTTTCCTCCAGGGTTTTACCAATGGTTAAGAAAAATAAAATGGCAATGGAGCCATCAAAATAAACCGCCGGCGCAAAGCCAAAAAGACCGGCGTAAGAATAGAAAAAAGCACTACCTGCCCCCAGAGTAACCAAGACATCCATGCCTAGAATCCCTGACTTCACCCCATGCCAGGCCGACTGAAAATAGGGATTTCCCAGGTAAACAAAGGCAATACTGGCCAAAATCGCCTGAGCCGTTAGGTTCCAAGAACCGCTCTCTACAAACATTCCTAGAATAAATAGGGGGACAAACAATAGGAGGCCGGGTAACAGCCTTTTTGCAAAAACATTTCCTTCGGTTTTCTCTGAATCCTCGTCTACGGGAAAGGCTTCATAGCCAAGCGTCTCAACCGCGCCCAAAACAGCCCCATGGGGAAGTTGCGTCTCTTCAAAGCGAATTTTTGCCAACTTACTTCCGAAATCAACCTGAATATCAAGAATTCCGGGTTTGACTTTCATTTTGCGCTCAATACCGGCGGCACAGCCCGCACAACTCATCCCAAATACTCTTAATTCAACCTGCTGAATCATCATTCCCCCCATTTAAGCCAAAGCTAGTGGGCCTTTATCAGAAAAAATCATGCCAACCCAAAGGCTGTTATGGTTTATCGTTACCCACCACTTCAATGTGTTGAATTATAAACACAGCCGTAGAAAAAAACCGCATTTTTCACACCCCAGTCGGATTATGACCTCAGGGTTTAAGCCTGTGGATAGCCTTGGCATGCTTTTTGAATAAGAGCGACCCAAGACAGCAAAACACCTATGCAAAAGGAAAACTAATGATTCGATTATTCTTTTTTTTAATTCTAAGCGCCACAGCCTTCGCCTCCAGCTCACACGGCGATCATGAGCACGCCGGTAAAGCCGAAAAAAAACCCAAAGATGCCAAAGTCTATAACGCCTATCACTTGACTTCCAAAGCGTCAAAACCTGCAACTGCTCAATATCTAGATGGCTGTGAAGACCGGCTTTGGAAGCAAGATGCTTCCAAGGTAAAGGCCTGCCCCTATTGTGGTGATGCCATGCCTGATTGCGGAAAATTGGTGAAAATCCTCCCCAAGCGTGGCGTTAAATACAGCATGGACGACTATGATCTTCCCAATAAGATTTGCCCGGTCAGTGGCGAAGAGCTTGAAGATAGGAAGCATTCCGTGCAAGTTCAGGGCAAAACGATTTACCTATGCTGTAAGAGATGCGTCAAGAAGTTCAAACGGGCCATCAGCAAAGGCAAAGCCGAGAAATATCTGAAAAAACTTCCCCTAAAGCCTGAACGATTTGGTTTTTCAAAGAAAAGTTCCGAGGACCATAGCAATCACAAGCATTAAATATAACTTCCCCTAGAAGATCGTAGGGTGCGAGGCATGCCTCGTCCGAATCAATGGTCGTAGGGTTGAGCCAGGCCTCAACCGCAAATTCCGGGGTGGGCATGCCCACCCCCTACGGGGAAGAAGGGGATAGGCCTAGGATCGGGGTTGCATTAGTTACCGTGAAACAAGGAAGTATGCGATGGAAAATCGGGTTCTACTCAGACTGTTTATCGTTGGACTCTTCATTTCAAGGGGGTTCTCAAGCGGCTTAGACCTTAAAACTCTCAAGACTGGCTTGGTGAACAATCACAGTCTACTGCGATCTGCCAGCAAGCGGGCTGAATCCTCGCATTCGATGGCAAAGTCCAAGGGCCGTCGCCCAAACCCCAGCTTTAAGTTCGGTCTTTTTCCTAAAGAAGTGGAAACTAGAAATGGAGCCATCAAAACCAAAGTTGGAATCACCCAAAGTTTTCCACCTCGCTCTCGCCTATTCTTTCAAAAGCAGGTTGCCCTTGGTATTGCCAGTATTGATGACCTTAAAAAAGAGAAGCTCCATCAGGATTTATTGCTACGACTTGAGAAAAAATTCTTTGAACTGCGATTTCTGTTTCAAAAACGGGATGTACTCGATGAGAATTTTAAACTGCTTGACTCCTGGATTAAACTCTGGGAAACCCATTATTCCCATCATGATTTTCAGTATCAGCGCCTGATTCAACTTCAAGTTGATGCGCGTGAGATTGAAGACCAGATTCGAAGCGTGGATGATTCCATTCCGGTGGTTTACCGTGAGCTAATGGAACTGGCTTGGCTTGAGCCCCTAGAAGTTCAAAAGCCCCTCTTTCATGAAAAAGTGAGTGACTTGAGTCTTGAGCTAAGTCTTGATGCAAATATAGACCTCCTGCTCATCGAGGCAAGTTTGAAAAAACAAGGCTTCAGAATCGATTTAGCCAAATCCTTTTTTAAGCCTAAAATGAGGCTGGGTACCGAGTTTACCCAAATTGATTCCTCACGTGTAGGCCCAACACACGGCGAAGATGCCTGGATGATCAGCCTGGGGGTGGAAGGGGTGATCGATAAACAAAGGGTTAGAGATCAAGTGTCTGCGGCAAATTTTTCACATCAGGCACTTCTATCAACTAAAGACTATAAAACCCGCGATCTGCAAGTGCAGTGGGAACGCGCTTCCTTCGCGGTGAATGATGCCAGAAAACAGTTTCAGCTCACCAAAGATGATTTGATCCCCCGT
>CAZRLV010000311.1:0-4562 GCA_964600955.1 uncultured bacterium | reverse complement strand
CAAGTTGTTCAAATTCCATCGAGGTTCACTCCGCTCCGCCAAAAATGAGCAGGTCGTCGGATTGACCCGCAAGTAGTTTCAGGCATTGTTCAAAGGGCGTATACTGCAGAAAATTTGCCAGAAGTACCCGGTCATTGGCGATTTCGTCTAAGCTTACATCAAGCCGCACCCCTAAAAAGCTCGATGGTTCCCCTTTCGAGAAAACACGATTGTCGGATTTTTGACTTAGAACGGGTTGAGGGCATCGATTTTCGATGAAGTCAATCGTTTGTACCCGGCAAAGATACTGGACTTCTGACTGCGGCGTGTCCGTTTCGATAATCAATGTAGGCATGAAAAAGCTGTCACAGTCAGAACAGTGAACCCTTGTGTCCTTGCGCATGATTTGTCCGAGATCATACCCCTGCGGGACATAGGGTTTTCGATAATAGGCCTGTAACTTTTTTGCAGAGAATATTTCAAGGCACTCCGGGCAATAAGCCAAGGTACTCAGGGTGACGGATCCAAAGCATTTTTTTCGAACCCCCTGTTTGGAGTTTTTCATCTTGGTTTCTTCAAGAATACCAAGCTTTTTTTCCCGGGAGGGGTAGCCTTCAAAATAGCTTAAACAATGGGCTTCATTCACGAAGAGACCGCGAGGCTCTGAGGGGCTTTCAGGCTCCTGAAGCAGGATTTCCTCCAACTGCTTCATTTGGGTGATGGTTGGGACCGATTCAGGACACATGGGTTCTCAGGGGCAAAGCGCGATTCTAACACACCCGGTCCAGTGCTATAGATATCTCTCGCTCTCTGGTAAACTGGCCACCAGCCACAAGAAGGTTCATAATGACAGCCATTACAGTAGATAAAATCTCCATGCGTTATGGGGATCAGGTTCTTTTTGACAAGGTCAGCCTTCAATTGCTGGCCCCTCATCGCTACGGAGTGATTGGAGCCAATGGCAGTGGTAAATCCACTTTTTTACGAATTCTTGCCGGTGAGGAACATCCATTTTCCGGGTCTTTGGGAATTCCCGATAAGGCGCATATCGGTTATCTGAAACAGGACCCCTTCAGGTCTGAGGAGGAATCCGTACTGGATTTGGTTTTGCAGGGAAAACAGGAATTATGGGGTGCGGAGGTGGCTAAAAATACCCTTTTGGCACATGAGAACTTCAGCGAGGAGGACGGCCTGGAGCTTGCACGGCTTGAAGAAGTGATTGAGCGCCACGAAGGTTATCATGCTCCCGGACAGGCCGGCGATATTCTCTCCGGTCTGGGGATTCCCGCTGACAAACAGGATCAGCCGCTGAAGAACTTTTCAGGAGGTTATAAACTGCGTGTTGAACTGGCAAGGCTTTTGTTTAGTGGCCCTGATGTTTTGTTGCTGGATGAGCCGACCAATCACTTGGACATTCTCTCGATTGACTGGCTTGAATCCTATCTGGCGCGTTTTAAGGGCATGGTATTGTTGGTTTCTCACGACCATCTCTTTCTTAACCGGGTGGTGAGCCATATTCTCGATATTGATTATGGGCAGGTTCGTCAGTACGCGGGAAATTATGAACGCTTCACCAAGGGTAAGGAACTGCATGAAGATCAACTGGAAAAAGAAAAAAGCCATCAGGACCGTAAACGCCAGCAGCTCCAGGATTTTGTAGATCGATTTGGGGCCAAGGCTACCAAGGCCACCCAGGCTAAATCCAAGGCCAAGCAATTGGATCGCATGGAAATTATAGAAACACTGCAAACTTCACGCAGAAAACCGGCCCTGGATTTTCCCATTTGTCGCAAACCCGGTGAAATCGTGCTACGTGCCAAAGGAATCCGAAAATCATACGGAGATCTTCAGGTGCTCAGTAAAATCGGTTTTGAAGTTTCGCGCGGAGAAAAAATCGCTCTGATTGGGACGAATGGAATCGGAAAATCGACCTTGTTGAAGATCTTGATGGGAGCTGTAGATTCAGATGCAGGCCAATTTGAGTGGGGCTATGAATGTTACCCGGCTTATGTCCCCCAGGAGCATAGCGATATTCTTGACCCGGATCTAACGGCTATGGACTGGCTATGGAATCAGAGCCCATCCAGCACCATAGGTAAAATTCGATCGACCCTGGGCCGGGTCTTGCTCTCAGGTGATGATGCAGAAAAAAAGGTCCAGGCACTTAGCGGAGGAGAGGCTTGCCGATTGATTTTGGCAAAATGGATGCTGGTGGATCAAAATATCCTGGTTTTGGATGAGCCTACCAACCATTTGGATCTTGAATCTATTGAAGCTCTCACGGATGCCTTGCAAGCCTATAAGGGCACTTTGATTCTTGTAAGCCATAACCGCTATCTGGTTTCTGCATTGGCGGATCGAATTTTTGAGATTCAACCTGAGGGTATCAGCGATTTTTTCGGAAGCTATGAGGAGTATCTGCAAAAGCAGGGAACGGATCATCTAAGTCAAAAGGTGGCTCGTGACCTGGCCGTTCGCTCCGTTAAGAAAGAGGTAGAAACCAAAGCTGGTTCAGATTCGAAGAAAAGTTATAAAGCCCTCAAGGAGATGAGAAATCGCGAAAGAAACCTCGCCAAGGATTGCTCAAAACTGGAAAATCGGGTGCATGAGCTGGAAACTCTCAAGGACGAAAATCTAAAAATTCTGTTCGATGCCGAGGCTTTTCGAGCATTAGATGTGGAAGAGCAAAAAAAGGTTGTGAAAAAAAAGGACCAGCTAGAGTCAAAACTCCAGGATGCCATGCGAAAATGGGAAGAATCCATGGAGTCATTGGAGGAGCTAAGAGCGGAATTTGAAGATCAAGAATCAGAGGGAGCATAGGAAGCAGAGGAATGGGAAGAAAAAGGTCGTCGTAGGGTGTCAGGCATGCCTGACCCGAATCAATGGTGGTGTAAAACAGATATTAAGATGGATTGCGGACCGGGGGATCCATCTTCGACTCTTTTTTTATTACTTGGAGTTCAAAATGGCCTATAAAAATGGAAAAGAATGGTTTTTTGATAAATCTGAGGTTGAGAATATTTTTGAGGCTTCCATTGAGGGCGGCTCAGATGGGTTTTCTGAAACAGATATTCTTAAAACCGCCATGGAAATGGACATTCCTCTAGATCAGATTCATCGCAATATGCAGCAATTCAAACAGGATCAGTTTTCTGCGACATCCAGACGGAAGATTCGCTTTGAGGGCGCGGGAGGGACATCCGGCGGGATTGGTGAGTTCTTCATGGGGTTGGCCATGGCAATTTCGGGAGGGTATATGTTTGCCAATATGGTGCAGGTGACCACTCGTTTTTTCCACCCCTACCATTTCTATGGGGGAATGTCGGTCACACCCTTTGGAGCGACTATGATCCCCTTCTGTTTTGGGATTTTTTGGCTGTTTTTTTCGGGTCAGTCCAAGATTGGTTGGGTGCTAACTTTAGGCAGTTTACTTGCAATGTTTGTGGGAATTATTACCAGCATTGAGTTTCGCTTTGTGCACACCAATCTCTACCAGTTGGGGATTGTCTTGATCTTACTCATCGGAGGCCTGGGGCTACTAGCACGTTCACTGCGACCCCATTAAAGCAGGGATTCTCCGGCTTTGCAGATATCTTCTACAGGATTAGAGCCGTTAAATCTGAATTTGGCTTGAAGACAGCTCTCCTTGATTTCGTTGGACCTGGTGATCTCCTCGATCTTGTTTATCATATCCATCTGCAAATGCTTTGAATCGCGCAGCTCTTTTGCTACCCCCAAATCCTTCAATCGCTGGGCATTGTCCCATTGATCGACTCCCCAGGGCACTACAAGTTGTGGTACACCTGCTTTTAGAGCCTGTGCAGAGGTGCCTATTCCACCATGGTGGACACAGAGAGAGCAGAAAGGCAAGACTTCTGAAAAAGCCAGGTACTTCAGACCGATGACGGTTTCGGGTAGATCTGATGGAAACTGGCTCAAGGGATCCTGGCTGATCAAAATACCCCGCTTTGACAAATGTTTACAGGATTCCACTGCGGATTGAAAAAAGGATCGAGCCTGAAGGCTGGGCGTTCCCTGTGTAAATAGGATGGGAGGGCTACCTTGTTTCAAAAAGCCCTGGACCCCCTCTGGGATCTCAGATCCCTCGGCCTGATCGAAAAATGGAAAGCCTGAAAGTTCAAAGGGTCGAGGCCAATCGGACTGTTTGGGGGCAAACCAGTCAGGGAAGAGTCCTAGATTCATATCCGGTGAATAGATCCAGTCTGCAACCCTTGAAATGGGGGGTAGATTCAGTTGGGTCCGCACTGGATTGATTTGAGGTTTTAGTAAAGAATCCAACAACCATACGATGAGGTAATCTACGATAGAAAGCCCCAGCTGTGGAATCCAGGTGGGGTAAGTGAATGGCCCAAGTCGAGGCGGCCTAATGGTCGAGCGCACGGATGCTGGGCTCAAGACAAGGCTTAAGAGCGGGATCCCAAGTTTTTCACGAGCCAAGCGGCAGCCCAATGCCCCCACATGTCCGAAAATCACCGTGTCCTGACCAGACTCGGACTCAATCCATTGATAGGTTGGGATCATGGGGCGGATCATGAGTGCCTCTGCCAGAAGTTGCCCCATCT
>CAZRLV010000310.1:0-4570 GCA_964600955.1 uncultured bacterium | reverse complement strand
GGGATTTCCACAGCTATACCAATCGTATGGTCTTGAATTTCTACAACCAAAAATATGCGGATCTTGAGTGGATGCAGCGCGAGATTGATGGAGAGGATACAACCATTCGCCTGACCCGCGCGGTTCAAAGTGGATTCACCGAACTCGCCGATTATCTCACGGAAAACGGACTTTATGAGCGTGAAAACTGCGGTAAATATTCCTTAAGACAAAATCGTTTCCGCATCGAGGAGGAGATTCTCACGGATTATGACGACGACAGAGCCGTACAAAATCACATGTATCTCTGTCGTCTGACCATTAGCGAACTGGTTGAGTGTCGATTTGAACTTTCTGGATTTCTCTCAAAGAAGTTTATTCAGGATCAACTCACGTTTGCCAGCATGGCCCAGTTTGAACTCAATGAAATCTGGCTGATTCGTTTTCTTGAACGTGCTTCTACAAAGCTTTCTCGCGTCCTGAAAACTCATTTTCAAAAAGAACTGGATGTGAAGCTAACCCCGAATTGCTTTAAAAAAGAGATTCCTGGTTGCCTGGAGACACAAGAGGCTTCCATCAAGGAGTTTGTCTCCAAAATCTGGAATGAGCCGGCCGCAAATCCGGTAGAACAAAGCTTGGTAGGAACGTAAATATCAGGGTTGTGTTAACCCTGGAAAACTGAGGTATCAAGATGGCTTATCTAGAACCGTCCGCACGACTACAGGGAAAACGCTTTTTACTCGTCTTCCATTCCTTTGGTTTCTATACCGACACCTTCGCCTATATGAAAAATCTTAAGAATTTAGGCGTCATTCCCCCCATCAATCTGCTTTATGTGGGAGCCTGGCTCAAGCGCCACGGTGCCGAGGTGGAATTGATGGATTGCCATGCTCTCTCCCTGACTCTGGACATGGCTCTCAAGCGCGCCAGAAACACAGATTTTGATTTTCTATGTTTCACGGCGGTCAATCTCGATTTTCTCTATTTGAAAAAATGGCTGAGAGCATTCGGCGCAGAGTTCAAGCAACCCATCCTGGTGGGGGGCGTGGGTGCTAAAAACTATCCTGAAGAAGTGGCGTCTCTTCCAGAGGTCACATCGGTTTGCCACTCACCGGCCGAGACTTGCATCGTCGAATGGGCCGATAGCTATCTAAAGAAGGAAAATTGGTGGCAGGTTCCTGGAACTTGTACGGTCCATGAAGGCAAGGTTTATAATAATCCTGCACAAACCGTTCCCAAAGAGTTGAGGATTCCTCTTCCCGCCCGTGAACTGCTTCCAGATAAAAACCTGTATTTTTCCATTCTCTCGGAGCTGAGACCCTTCACGGCAGGCATGTCGCTTTTTGGCTGTCCCTTTGCCTGTGATTATTGTTCAAATCGCCTGAAGCCGTTTCATCAGAGATCGGCAGTGGATGTGGTTGATGAGTTGGAAGTTTGTCAAAAAGAATTCGGATACCGAGAAATTGACTATTTCGATGCCAATTTCAGCCTACCCCCCGAACGTGTCTTTGAGGTCTCGGAACTCTACCGCGAACGCAAACTCAGTATTTCCTGGTCCTGTAGATTACGCACCGATCAGATCACCGAAAACCAGCTCAAAGCCATGAAACAGGCCAATTGTTCCTGGATCGGTTACGGGATCGAGTCTGGCGATGACTCCATCCTGAGCGGCGTAAATAAAAGCCAGGGCGGAGTGGCCTCTGTCAGCAAGGTCTTGGCTCAAACCCGCAAAGCAGGGATCGGCATCACTGGGTTCTTTGTCTTGGGGCTTCCGGGTGAGACTGAGGAAACCTTAAAAAACACCCTGGATTTCATCGAGTCCAACCCTTTTGATTTTGTACAAATATCACCTTACTGGCCCGTTCCCCGCACACCGGTTTACGATAGAATCGTCGAGGAAACGGGGGTGGACATCTGGAGGTCGGTCATCATCGGAGATCACCAGGACAAGGACATGACCCTCCACGGAACAGAATTCTCCCTACGCCACATGCACGAATACACCTCAAAATTCTACCGAGAATTCTATTTCCGACCCACTCAAGTCCTAAAAATCCTAAGAAGAACCTCAAACTGGGGACAATTTAAAAAATACGCCACCGCCGGAATGGATGTATTTAATTCAATGAGGGGGAAGTAGGGGAAGAGTAGAAGGAATCAGTGGGCGTTCAGCTACGAGCTTAAGGGAGAAAATTGCGGAGTCGGGCCAGTTTTACTATGCTACCGATACAATGTATAGTTCTAAGTGTTATAATAGTTCATGATACATACTCCTTAGGAAACCATTGAAAGTACTAAGTACCAAAAGCTTTTCCCGGTTTGCAAGACGGGAAAACATCTCAGATACGCAACTGATCAAAACTATTGAAAGAGCAAACCAAGGTCTGATAGACGCTGATCTGGGAGGCTTTGTAATTAAGCAAAGGATTCCAAGAACGGGTCAAGGGAGATCTGGTGGATTCCGTAGCATCATTGCATTTCGTAAAGAGAGCCTGGCATTTTTTATCTACGGGTTTTCCAAGGGTGACAAAGACAATGTTTCAGTCGAAGAACTGAAAAATTTGAAGGAAGCCGCCAAGGTCCTGATGAAACTCAAAAATCGGCAACTTGAAAAGGCCATTGAAAAAGGAACTTTGATAGAGGTGAAATCATGAGTAAAACATATAAGAGCGACATTATGGCTGCGATTCATGAAACAATCTCGGATCTCCATGAAGCGGAAATTCTGGACAAGAAAACTATGCGTAAATTTGATGATCTTTGCTTAACCAAAGTTGCCCCTCTAAGCGCCGATGAAATCCGTAAGATTCGTGACACGCAAAACGTGAGTCAAGCCGTTTTTGCTCTGTATCTGAATGTGAGTAAGGGGCTAGTAAGTCAATGGGAACGGGGTGAGAAAAGGCCGTGTGGGGCTTCACTCAAGTTGCTATCACTTGTCAGAGAAAATGGCATTGAGTCCATTGCTTAATTTCTCAAACCACGAACAAAACCACGTCCCTGGAACAATCCATCAAGAACATGAGATGCAACTTGACCGAGGGAGCCATCTTAGAATCTGGATTTCAGGCAATCGAGCAAAGTCTGATTTTCTTGCGGCTTCCCCAGGGTGATTCTCAGGCCCAGATCATCTCCGTAGGCTCCCATTTTGCCTACGAGAATTGAAGAGTCTTCCAGTGCCTTGCAGATTTTTTGCATCTCCTCTGTGTCTCTGGCGTGCAAAAATAGAAAATTAGCCTGAGAGGGGGCCACATCGAAGCCCAGAGCCAATAGCCCCTGGGTTACCCGCTCTCTCTCCACTGCGTTTCGCTCTACACAAGAGTTGAGATAGTCCTGATCCTCCAGGGCTGCGCAGGCTGCGGTGTAGGCCATGCTATTGACCGAGAAAGGGGTACGGTTACTCTCCACCCTGGAAATCATCTCAGATCTTGCAATGGCATAGCCCACCCTAAGTCCCGCCAACCCATAAGCCTTGGAAAAGGTTCTTAGAAGAATCAGGTTGGGAAACTCCTCTAGAAGTTCCAGAGATCTTGGATAGTTTGGATCACTCACGTATTCTAAATAGGCTTCATCCAAAACAAAAACACAGTCTTTTGGCATCTTCAAAAGAAAATTCCTCACCTCAGCATGACCCACCATCGTACCTGTAGGATTATTGGGATTGGCCAAAAAAACAGCTCGGGTACGATCATCGCATAGGTCCAGCATAGCGGAGAGATCAATCCCATGCTGACGCATTTTTGAAACCCGACATTCCAGCCCATAAAGTTTGGCAAACAAGTAATAGGCCACAAAGCTCACCGAGGCCGTTACGAGATTCTGACCGGGTCCAATCATATGCTTGATAATTAGGACAATGGCCTCAACCGACCCGGAAAAAACAGCAACCTGCTCGCGGGGCAAATTCAACTCACTTGCCAATCGCGATCTCAAAGAGGAGGAACCTTCATCAGGATAACGGTGGATTTGCCCTGTAAACCCTTTAAGAGCCTCCAAAACCCGAGGAGAAGCCCCATAAGGACTCTCATTCTGCCCTAAACGAATTATAGTTGTATCCTGCACTAACTCCTCCTTAGAACAGTCCTAATTCCGCCACAAACCGGTTTGACCTACTGCTATCATTCTACCTTGTCCACGAGGTCAATTTGCAGTCTTTTACCCACCGCTTCGGCTGCACGTTGCATAGTGTGCAATTTTACATGGGTTTGAAATGGATCCAATAAACGATCAAGTTGTGACCGGCTGGTTTGCATCCGCAGAGCCATTTCTACCTTGGTAATATTTTTCTCTTTCATGATCTGTTGAATTTTCCAGGCCAATACCCGTTTGATGGCAACCTCCGTAGTTTCCTCAAGATTTCCCTCCTCCTCAAGAAAACTATCAAAGGACGACCCTAGATGCTCTTCCTTCATGTCAACACCTCCTTCATCCTACGCAAGGCTAGTTTGATGTCTGATTGCTGAGTTTTTTGACTCTTTTTCAAAAAACCATGCAACAAAACTAAGTGACAATCCACCATACAAAAGATAATCCGACTATAGCATTTTACAAAATCTTGTGGCCAGTATGATTCAGTATTGTCACAAGCCTCGTA
>CAZRLV010000309.1:997-4572 GCA_964600955.1 uncultured bacterium | reverse complement strand
GGGACTATTTGCTGAAATCAATCCCTGGTCCGTAGAAGGTTTTCTTTCTGCAGAAACCCTACCCGGATACTGGATCATAGACCCAAAGCTGCAACGTGCTCACTCCACGGGCTCAACTCGCTCAACCCTCAAATTAGGAGATCCTCTCAAGGTTAAGGTCTGCGAGGTTGACCCCTGCACCAGCCAGATAACTCTGAGCTATGTAGAGAGCTTTTGAATCTGAACGCTTTGCACTTTGGTGCCGTCTGCCTTGGCAATGGTTAGCTTGATCGTATCAAGAACCAGTTCTTCGCCCACCTCAGGCGCCTTGCCATAATGAGCAATCAAAAATCCATTTAAGGTTCGAGCTCTCTTTTTTGGAAAAGGTTCAGAAAAATACTCCCTTAACTGATTTAAGCTGATGGCCGCATTAACCAGGTAATCCTCTGATGATGTTTTCTTGATAAAACTCTCATCAAACTCGTCTTCAATTTCCCCTACAAACTCTTCAAGCAGATCTTCCAGTGTTACCAACCCCACCCATTGGCTACCCTGATAAACCACGCCCAACTGCCGTTTGGCTGTTTGCAGGACTTCCATTGCCTGGTAGCAGGATAAATCTGCGCTGAGGGAAATCAGATCATCAAGTTTTTGAGCGATCAGCATCTCCCGGTCACGAATCAAGATCAACTGGTTGGCGCGAAAAATCCCGAGAATCGACCCTTCTTCATCCAAAACAGGATAGCGGCTAAACCCATGTAGCGCTGCATGATCCAGTGCTTCACCGACCTGCCAGTCCGCAGGCATGGTAACCGCTCGAGACCAAGGGGTCATAACCGACTCCATAGGGGTATGAAAAAGGCCATCGAGCTGATGTAGTATTTCCTTTTCATCCTGCTCAAGCTCCTCCTCATCCTCGGTTAAAGCCCTCTCTTGACTTTGCCTGACCAATCTCATACGAACCACGTTAATAATTCTCTGATGTACAATACTGCCCAGGAAAAACTGACCCAGTCGATCCTCCAGAGCTAAAAACGGGAGGAATAATCCTGCTATGCGAGAATGTAAGGCCACGAGATAGCTAAATACCCCCAGGGCTCCAGATTTGAGGGCTTTAATAACGTATAAGTTTAGCCCCAGATAAAGAACCAGGATACTTAGAAATTGAAGGCTAAGCTCAGTCATGCTGAAGCGTGCCATGATCCATCCAAGATAGAGTGGAGCAAAGGCCAGCAAAAAATAAATCGAGTTATGCCAGAGGTGACGAGCTAGTTTTACACAGTCGGCCTCTGAAAAGCTGTCAACATCAACCGGCTCAAAACCAGGCCTGGGAATAACCCCGCAAAGCCACATGGGACTAAAGGTTCCTGCCTTTCTCAAACAGAGAAAAAACAAAGCCCATAACACAATAAATCCACTCATGACTTCAACTCTCTGACCGACAAACGCCGAATACGATGCTTCTGCATTTCTGTGACCGTAAACTCCAGCCCTTGGATCACGACTGGATCGCCTTCGGCCGGTAAATACCCTAGTTGAAGAAAAACATAACCCCCTAGAGTCTCTACCAGATCGGATTCAAACTCTTTGCTCACCAACTCTGAGAAATCATCCAACTCAATCATGGCGTCCAGATCCCACTCACGGGTTCCGGTCTGAAGCACAAATGAATCGTTATCATTTCTACGGTCCTGAACTTCGCCAACAATGGTTTCAATAACATCTTCAAGAGTAACAATACCGGTAATAACGCCAAACTCATCCACCACAATCGCAATTTGAATCTTGCGCTTCTTAAGCTCCTGAAGCAATGCGGACTGCTCCATAAGCTCCGGGACAAAATAGGGTTCGCGAACCAGGGGAGCCACAGGACATTCCCAGGGGGCTGAGTCCATTTTTTGGGCAGCATCAATTAACTCACGCGCATAAACTACACCCACGATATTGTCCTTTTGGCCCTTGTAAACAGGAATCCTGGAATAGGGTCTGTAATCAGACTTTTCCAGAATTTCTCCAAGGCTTAGATCCTCTGAGATCTTAAATACATCGTTTATGGGAACCATTTCTTCGCGCACGCATGACTCAGCAAATTCAATGACACCTTCACGTAGTCGGTCGCGAGACTCTCCCTCCAGTCGGGAACTGACTTCTTCAAGAGACAGGGCACTAAACACCAAGATTCTGGGAATAAAATGTGCACCCAAAACGAGAAACCCGAGAACTACACCGGTCTGGAGCCCTGGACCGCCTCCAGGAACCAGCACAAAACATATAGGAAGGACTAATAGAATCAGGGATAGACCATCCATGAACAAGCCAGGCATGAGAAAGGAATCAGGACCCTGCCCAAACCCAAGCGATGCCTTCATAAATCGATAATTTGTAATGGCATAAACGAGGATTAGAGCAACCAGAATCCAGAGAATCATAAACCTAAGCCTTGGGAGTCTTGATCGCGCCCCTGGGTAAATCCACCCACGAGTTCATGCTGAAACTCCATCATTTTCTGATAGGACTGCTCATCGTCATGCGTCCAACCCATACAGTGTAAAATACCGTGGGCAACGAGAAAAAATAAGAGATGTGCAGACGAATCCAATCCAAAGTCGTCGCGAAAATCCTCGGGGCAAAGATAAATATCTCCCAGCGACTGCTGCCCCTCAACACCTTCGAGACAAAAGCTAAGAATATCTGTCGAAGAATTTTGCTGACGGTACTCAAGGTTTAATGCGTGCATTTCCTTTTTAGATAAAAAGGTCAATGAGAACTCTAGAAAAGACTGCAAGTCGAGAGTTGATTCAAGATAATGGAAAAAAGCCTTGAGTTCAGAGGCCTCAACGGTAACCGGGCAATTCTGGATGCGTATCTCAGGGTCCATCAAGGTCCATCTGGCCGTCGTCAGACCGCCCCAGTTCATCTAAGTCCAAGCGTGGTAAAACGGTCTTTTCCAGAAACTCAAAATACCTTCTGGAAACGCGCTCGAAATCAGGTTCACCCCCCTGAGTCAAACACTGAAACCGCGCTGCGATACGCCGCGAGAAAGACTCGAAATCGGGATCGAACTCCAGAAATTTATCGGAATCCTTTGGAGTCCAAACCCCTGTTTTCACAATCTCTTCATGCAAATAACGAGCAATTTCTTCAAGACCCACTTCACCCTGAGAGATCATACGACAGGAGGCATATTTCATGCGAACTTCACGATCCCCCGCATGCTGTGTAAGAGTTGCCACTCCAGGTGTGTCCAAAAGATAGCATTTGGGGTTAATTTTAATCCATTGACGGCCCCTTGTCACGCCGGGCCTGTTTGCGGCCTTGGCTGCAGCCTTACCTCGAATGCGGTTGATCAAGGTAGACTTACCGACATTTGGGTAGCCGACAATAACGACTCTTAAAACCCCAAGTTTTGACTTGGATGGGGTAAACCTCCTGGCCAGTGACTTAAAAAGAGACTGTAAACGAGATTGGGAGTGGCTGGAGGAAATCTCAAAAACCTCAATTCCTCTACGCTTAAAAAAAGATCGAACCCGCTGCTTGTACTCTTCAAGGCATTGTTGGGCATCTTTTATATTGAAGCCACCATTATTTGGATTTTT
>CAZRLV010000309.1:0-987 GCA_964600955.1 uncultured bacterium | reverse complement strand
ACCGCTAAAAAAAAGACCCACCCCGCTGCTTCTACTCTCCACCCCCCATATCTCACTTCCAAAAAAACACGACCCTGCTTTTCGAGTTGAACTTTTTTTGAAGGAACCCTACCGCCGAACTCAAGGGCAGACGAATATCACGCGTCTCAATTACGAGATCACAGTCCTTAATGTCCCGAAACAGGGAAGGCAGAGGTCGACGCTTCTGAGAAGACACGAATCTAGAGCTTGGCCCCAGGCTTTAGTAGAGCCCTGGAGTTAGTCTTTGGAGCTGTCCGTATCACGCTTGCGCAGCTTGATTTTCGTAGCCTTTTTACCCACACGTTCTCTCAAGTAAAAGAGCTTTGCTTGTCGAACCTTGCCAGACTGAACCAGATCAATTCGATCAATGATCGGTGAATGGAAAGGAAATACACGTTCGACGCCAACACCTGCCGAAATTTTTCGCACTCTGAAACTACGATTGATTCCGCCATGCTGCCTGGCAATACAAATTCCCTGAAACTGCTGGATTCGCTCCTTGTTACCCTCTTTAACCTTTACGTGAACACGAACCGTATCTCCCACGCGAAAGTCCGGGAAACTACGCTCCACAATGGCTTCTTTTTCAAGTTCTGCTATGAGGTCCATTTCAGCTCCTTTTGACCCGAAAACCCAAAACTCCTCTTATGAGGGCTTGGGAACCAGATTCTCCAATCCATTCTTTCTTAATATTTTCCGTTCGTCCCTGCTAAATCGATAAACCTCTAGAAGTTCAGGCCTCGTCTCAGCGGTCCTGCGAACCGATTCCAGAAATCGAAACTCATCGATTCGCTTATGATCTCCTGACAGAAGCACCTCTGGGACTTCCAACCCCCGAAATTCTCCAGGGCGGGTATAACAAGGCGCCCCCAGAAGTCCCGTTGAATGCGAATCACTCAGGACCGATTCCATGTCAGACACTACCCCGGGCAAAAGCCGTGCGATACTGTCGACTATAACCAGAGC
>CAZRLV010000308.1:0-4586 GCA_964600955.1 uncultured bacterium | reverse complement strand
AAAACCACCGGCACGCCGTTCAGTCTCCTCGGGAATCAGCTTGAGCGACAGAAAATAGCGCGAACAGAATTTCTCTTCATCACTAATTTTTAGCTTCGTGGCATTGACTTCAGCAAGAACCCGGGTACCCACCGCCCTCAATCGAGCTAAAAGTCGACCTGCACGCGCCTTTCCCAGGCGGCTTTTTACATAGGAGCCATGGTCCATGGAAAAATCATATTGCTTTTTAAAATAGTGAATCTTTGCAAGCAGCAAACGAAATTCCGGATCTTCCACATCCTGAGTGAGCAATTCCTCTAAAATTTCCTCTGCCCCCGCCAAATTCCTCTGAGACAAAAGGCGCCTGGCCCGAAACAAGTCGTAACTGTCTGGAAAACGCTCCCTGGCCCGGGTACTCAGGGTCTTACACTTCTTTTTGATCTCATCCATTGAGAGCTTCTGGCAAATCATCAGGGATTCATCCACGCGGCCTGCAAGAAAATAGCCACGGGCCAGTTGATAACGCAGTTTTTGATCTTGAGGACGCTTTTTCACCAAGTATTTGAAGTACTTCAAGGATTCCTTAAAGCGCTTCTTCTGGTGTAGCTTCTGGGCCATTTGATAGACCGACTTTAGATCTCCAGGGTTTGAATTGACATGCTCACGCAGTTCAGAAATCTCATTGGCTTGCAAAACTCCACAAGGGAAAATCAAAGCCAAAACTGCTAAATAGAATCCAATCAAACGCATAAAGACTCCAAAGCCAAATCCCGATACAAAAGAATGAAAGAAGTTAGGGAATCTTGGACGAAAGGATAGGAGATGTATCTCAACCATACGTCACTGGTCAGTGATTTCCAGTGCGACAAAATATCGGCACAGGAAGTATTTTTTTATGTTAATCGTCTATCCAGAGGCGAGCGAAAGAAATTCATCCACAAAGCCAAAGCAATGCTTCTGATTAAATAGGGCTACCTAACGACCCACCGCGACCTCAGCGTGGGTCCAGATTGAGTTAACATGACGAATCTGCTCCAGTCTCTGTTCTGCCACCACATCCGCTGCGAGGTAAGTTGGGATGTTTTTCTCTTTTGAAATTTCCAGAATCGATGTAATTGTGTAAAAGAGGTAGTCCACACGCTTCAAAGCACGCTCCTGGGAATACCCGGCCAATTCTTCATACACATTCATCAATCCCCCGGCGTTAATTACAAAGTCAGGGGCATAGATAATGCCGCGCTCGTCCAGGCTTTTGCCATCCTCGGCTTCATTATCAAGCTGATTATTGGCGGCACCGGCAACCACCTTACACTTTAGTTCAGGAATGGTCTGGGCATTCAAACCCGCCCCCAGGGCACAGGGGGAATAAATATCACACTGCACGGAATGAATCGCTTCAGGGGCCACAGCTTCAGCCCCGAATTGCTCCACGGCTTCCTTAACCGAACGCTCATTGATGTCAGCAACAATTAGTCGTACCCCATCCTCATGTAGCAAGTTACAAAGACTCTGGCCCACATGCCCCATTCCCTTTACTGCAATTGTAAGACCCTTGAGGTTGGTATGACCCTCAACATGATTCCAGCAGGCTTTTATGCCGTTGTATACACCACGAGCGGTTACAGGGGAAGGGTCGCCGCTTCCCCCTCTAGATTTCATGATCCCGGTGACATGATTGGTTTCCATATTGATATAGGTCATATCCTGGAGGGAAGTCCCTGAATCTTCAGCTGTGATATAGCGGCCTTTCAAAGTTTCAATAAAGCGACCAAAGGCACGGAAAAGGGCCTCGGACTTATGCTTTTTAGGATCCCCAATGATCACGGATTTTCCACCTCCAAGGTTTAATCCGGCCACAGCAGCTTTATAGGTCATACCCCTTGCCAATCGAAGAACGTCTACGACTGCATCCTCTTCCCTCTCATATGGGTACATCCGGCAGCCGCCCAGTGCAGGTCCCAAAGCTGTATCATGAATACAGATGATGGCCTTAAGCCCTGAAGTTCTATCCTGACAAAAAGTCAGTTGCTCGTAGTCATGTTCTGTCATTTTGTTGAAATGGATCATTTTCTACCTCCTGAAATCTGACCGGTCCTGCGAATTTCCTCTTAGAACATCCCCTGCAAAACCTGCACCAAGTTTACACGAATTCAAATCAGGATTCCAGCAAAGGCGGATCTAATCCAAATAAGGGTTTTCCACATCCCTTGCACCATGAACAGGGCAAACAGCCCTGGGCTCCTCATGCTGGTCGAAATTTTCATGCACTGTATCGGGACAGGAGGAAGACGCAACTAAACCGGAAACACGACAAATACGCCTGCGAACCAGACTGGGCGGCAGACCAGGATCAGCTTTGTTGGATAGCAGTTCGGGCTTGAGAACCGCCATTTTTTTAAAAAAATCACCGATGACCGGAGCTGCAACTTGTGAGCTAGGCGACTTTTCCCCCAGACTTTTACGGGAGTTATAGCCAAAGGTCACCAGAGCCGCTATCTGATGTGTCATACCCACGAACCAGGTATCAATATAGTCCTGATTTGTACCTGTTTTTCCTGCCAGTTTCAAGCCTGAAACCCGGGCCCGCCGACCACTGCCATTAGCTACGACAGACTGCATCATTGAAAACACCTTGAAGGCTGAGGCCTCTGAAATCGCTTCCCTTTCCTCAAACCCCGCGCGATAAAGAACCTCACCACTCGAATCCTCGATACGCAAGATAAATCGGGGAGCGGTATAGACCCCCTGGTTGGCAAATGTGGAGAATGCTGAAATCAGTTCAAGGGCTGTAACCTCGGTACTGCCCAGCGCCAGGGTAAGGTCGGGACGAAGATAGGATTCAATACCCATTTTGCGAGTCAGGGCAATGGTCTTACCAACCCCTGCCTTTTCAAGCAGGCGGATGGCTACCACATTATAAGAGTGCTCCAGGGCCGTGCGCAAAATAGAAGGTCCATGATAGATCCCCCCATAGTTTTCTGGAGTCCATTCCTTTTTCTCAGAGGCGATGTAATAACTGATAGGCTCGTCATTCACGATCAGATTTGTGGGAATCCCCTGCTCAAAGGCCGAGGCATAAACAAAGGGCTTGAAGCAGGACCCGGGCTGCCTACGTGCTAAAGTCGCTCGGTTAAAACGTGACAGAGAGAAATCTCGGCCACCAATCAATGACAAAACATCGCCTGAAGCTACATCACGCACAATAAAGGCTCCCTGAAGGTCGGGGTTTTTGCTTAGAGGATGAGTGCTAAACAGATTAGAGTTTAAAAAGGAGGAACGTGCCACTTCATGGGTTTTCCAGTCCAGGGTGGTATAAACTCTCAGTCCTCCGTCACGCATTTTCCCGGCCCCTACCAAACGCACTAGCTCCTTTCTAACCTGCTGCGTAAAAAAGGGAGCTTTGCGACTGTCTTTTCTGCGTTCAATCACCTGCTGGGTTCGAATCTCCTCCTCCAGGGCTGCCACATATTGTCTGCGGCTGATATAGCGCAGTTCAAGCATTTTAGCCAAAACAATTCTCTGCCTTCCCAGGGCTCTTTTAAGGTGCCTAATGGGAGAGTATTTATTGGGAGCTTTAAGAGTTCCTGCCAACAGAGCTGCTTCCGCGATACTTAACGATGAACTGGGTCTTGCAAAGTAATTTAGGCTGGCAGATTCTATACCATAGGAACTTCCACCAAAAAATACCGTATTTAGATACATCTCCAGAATTTCATCCTTGGTAAAGCGGTATTCCATCTTGAGGGCTAAAATCACCTCACGCAACTTGCGTACAATCGACTTTTCAGGAGACAAATAAACATTGCGAATTAGTTGCTGAGTGATGGTAGATGCTCCGTGAGCAAACCTCCCCGAACGAATATCAATGATGAGCGCCCCCACAATGCGAACCAGATCAATCCCAAAATGAACTCGAAACCTCTCATCCTCTATAGCAATAAACGCGTTTTTTACATGATCTGGCAGGCCTTTAAGCTGAACCAGCTTCTCGCGTGATTCACGTCGCCCAATGGTTTCCAGCAGAAAGCCGCTGCGGTCAAAAATCCGTGTTGTCACCGCCGGACGCAGGTCTGGTGCGTGAATTTCAGGAAGGGTTTCCCAAAGCCCCTGCACCACACCAACGCTCACCCCTAACAAAATAGAGAAAACCAGCAGCCCTGGTAAAAACAGGCTCCAAAATAACCAGTGACTGAGTCGCATATTTACCGATTCAAGAGATACCTGAAGTACTGCAAATCCGCGGGCAGGGTGATCTTTAGATTCTCCTCCTCGCCAGGAACCACATAGACGATTCCTCCAGCGGCCTCATAAAACGAGGCATCATCAGTCCCCTGAACTCCTCCAGCAACTCCAAAACGATAGGCTTTTAACAGCTTTTGATACGGAAATACCTGCGGTGTTTGAATACGCATCATGCGCCTGCGATCCAAAGTCTTTTCCACATGAGATGAAGAATCAATGTTTTTCACTGTGTCCTCCATGGGAACGCCTGGAATCACTCCGCAGTCCTTTTTGCATGCAGTCTCAACCAATGAGGAAATTAAGCCTGATGACGGATTGGGCCGAGCTCCATCATGAATCAGAACCCAGTCCGTTTCCTCTGGGCA
>CAZRLV010000307.1:0-4592 GCA_964600955.1 uncultured bacterium | reverse complement strand
AATTATGGAGGGCCGAGCTACGGAAACATGCATTATTAAAGGAATCTGATTTTTTTCTAAACTGAAAATAGGCCTACATGTCCCAAACTCGGGTCATGCCCTTTTTCGGCTTAATCAAGGTCCATTTCGATCAAGTGGGAGGATGACAGGGTTTGGGTGTCGGGCCAGTAATATTCGTGATTCTTTTCACGAACTCTGCGTTACGCCGCTTGAATTCCTGGGGAAAGCTTCTATGATTAGGAGATAGCTTTTTTTCCGATGGGTTCTATGAAAACTGATCCTCAATTGAGATTGTGCTGGAAAAACCTTTACCGTAGCGGGAAAATCCCCTTGGGGTTGTACCGTGAGGGACTGCGATTGATCTGGCCGGTGAGTTGGAATTTTTTGCTCTCAAAAGGGCTTCTCATTCTTGGCTGCCTTCTTCTTGGGGCCGGGGTTTTGTTTTTCTTTGCCTATAATTGGGAGTCTTTGCCTCGCATGGCTAAGCTGGCCCTGGCTCAGGCCCCTTTGTTTATGGCCCTGATTCTGGCCTGGCTGCGCGGCCTGAGGTTTTTTAGCGCCAAAATCCTTCTGGTTCTGGGGGCGTTTTTTGTGGGTGCCTTTCTGGCTGTCTTTGGGCAGGTTTATCAAACGGGAGCCGACAGCTACGAGCTGTTTCGGGGCTGGGCTTTGTTGATTTTACCCCTTTGTATTCTGGGAAATTTTCTGCCGCTTTGGGGGCTAAATTGGGTCCTGGTGCAGTTCAGTCTGATTTTGTTTTTTGTGCAAATTATCGGGACGCATTCAAGTTTTGAATTTCCCATACTCTACCTGTTGATCGCCGGATTTAACGCCCTTTGTCTTTCTGTTTTACAAGCCCTGAATAAAAACGCCTGGCCGTGGATTCATCAAACTTGGTACCAGCCCGTGTTGATCTTCGTTATCTTATCAAGCCTTTTGGTACCAAGCACGGATCTGATTTTGAGACTTTCACCCCTGCGTCATCTCACCTCCACCTGGGTCGGGATGATTCTTCTACCCGTGGCCTGTGTTGTCCTTGGCCGCATGGCTTTAAAAACCCGTGACCTGATCTCACTTAGCTCTGTGGGGCTGGCTCTGGCAATTCTTACTGAAATGCTCCTATTTCGCCTTCTCGATAGCTTCTCGGGACCACGCTGGTTTGATCAGCTCAGCCTAAGTTTTAGCGCATTGGTTTTGTTTTCGCTCCTGGGCTGGGTCCTGATGGAAATGCAAACCCGGTTTAGAAGGGAGCGAGATGAATCCTGAGCGAATCCTCTCTCACGGCGAAAAACTGATTGAGTCCCTGTTTGAGAAGGGTGCAATCTCTAAGGAGAAAAAGGGAGAGCTTGAAAAGGAGCTTCCCTGGAGTTGCGGACCAAAAAGCCCCTCTTTGCCAATTCAAGCCGTCCTGATTATCGGGGCCTGGATCTCAGCTTTTTTGTTTTTAGCCTGTCTGGCAACCCTGGGAGTCCTGGACCCATCCAAGGCAGCTTCTTGCATCATTTTGGGCTTTGTTTTGGTGATGGGGGCCATTACCTGGGTACGAAGCCGTGATGAGACAGAACCGTTCAAGACCTTGGATCTCTTTGCTGAGCAATTCTCTGTCGTTTGTATTCTGGCTGGAAAGCTCTGCATTTTTCTTGGCTTCTTAAATCTCATGGGTTGGAAATCCGTTTCAGACCCCCTGGTACCCTTTACAGCATTAATCATAGCCGGGATCACATATCCTTTTTTTAATGTGAATCTGGAGCGATTTTTATCTTCATTTGCCGCCTTTAACCTCTGTGCCTTCTGGTGCCATCATGAGTTTCCGCCCGGGATCCCCATTCTTGCGGCCTTGCTCCTGGCCCTTGGATGGAAGATCAGTGTAGACCAAACCCTCGAGCGCGCGGGACGTCCCCTGCTGATGGCCTCGGTACTGGTCCTTAGCCTTCTTTGTCTTGTGAGCCAGGTAGAATCCCACTCTATGAAACAGGAATTTGACATGGCCTCCACCCTGCTGTGTCTCGTCTTGCTCCTGGCCTTTCAATGGAACTGGTGGATGGTTTACTCTCAATCAAAGAAAGGTCAAAGGGCTTTGATTTTTATCTGTTTTAGCTTTATTGCGCTCTTCTTTTTGTGGGTTCCCGGGGGAATTTTACTACCCTATTCTCTGGTGGTTTACTATTTTATGATGAGGGTGGATTTGGCCACGAAATCTTATTATTTAATGGGTGCCGGTGTGATATTGCTTGCCTTGAGAAAAGGGTTTGAGCTTTGGAGAGGCCGAGCATGAGATCCAAGCTTTTTTTGGGGTGGATCGTCATTCTCTTTGTGATTCTTAATGCCATCACCCTGCAAAAAGAGGCCGTACTATCGAGTGCAACGCAGATGCTTTTAGAACTGGCACCCGTGGACCCACGAAGTCTGATGCAGGGAGATTATATGGCCCTGGATTATGCCATGAGCCGCTCCATTGACGATGAGTTGATCGATTCCGCCCCCTGGAAGGGAAAACTGGTGATCCGCCTCAATTCCAAAAATGTGGCCCAATTTCTTCGCTTCCACGACGGAAAAAAGCTGCAAGAAGACGAGAAGCTCCTCAGTTATCGCAAGCGAGGTCAACGCAGAAGAGGAAAAATCAAAATCGCCACAGACTCCTTTTTTTTCCAGGAGGGTACGGGCAAAAAGCTTGAATCCGCAAGGTATGGAGAGTTTAAATTGTCCAAATCCGGGGAATGCATTCTTGTCGGTCTCAGGAGTTCCGACTTTAAGTCGCTCCTTTCTAAGGATGTGCCACTAAAGAACTGAAACGGTGAATCGCCAAAGTCAAAGCTAAGGCACTTGCAAATGATGGTAGGCGTCTAAGCTGGAAATACGAGTATCGTTGACGCCCCCGCCCACAGTGAAATGATAGAGGCTCTGGTATTGATTGTCGGGTAAGCCCAGGATTTGATGGGCCAGATCATCGAAGAAGCAACCGATTCCCGTGCCCTGGATTCCGTGGGACTCGGCTTCCAGATAAAGCATCTGCCCGATGATTCCCGTTTCCCAAAAAAGATGGCGATAAACCCAGGGCTGATCTTCCAGTTCTTTTTTAAAGCGTGCGATCATTCCTAGTGAAAAAGCAGACATCCCAGCGATGGCCTGCTGGCAGCTAATCATTTCGGCTTCCCTTTGAAGATTAGCAGATAGGAGTCGGTAGAGAGGCAGAGAATCGGGAGCGGTTTCTACCTTTTGCCATTCAAATTCTGAATGAGATAATGATTGAATCTCCTTGAGATCTTCTAGGTTGCGAATCAAAAAATACAAACCGGGCTCTAGTTCATCCACACGATGTACGAAAAGCATTAAATGCACTCGCGTCCGTCCTAAAGACAGATCAAATGGCGGCTTTCCCTCACGCGGGAGAGTTCGATCTAAGATGGAAAAAAACTGCTTTTGCGTGAGCGCGGTCTTTCCGTCAAAATCTACAGCACTTCTTCTTTTGAAAATGACCTCGCCGGCATTTTTAGCTGGAAACCTGGAAGCGAGTGGAGCCTGTAGGAATGATTGCGGACTTAAAGGCATGGATGGCTTCTCAGATGCTAGAGAAACCTCTTCAATGATAGACCAAGGATGATGGTCGCTACTTAGCTTATTCACATGACCCTCTAGAGGCCCAGCCTTGATAGCAGCAACAAGCCTGTAGTCATATTCGACTTGAGCCGGTGTACTGTCAGCAGGAACAATTTCTACCAGGGTTTCCACCTCTTCATTTTCATGCCCGGTCCACTGCACTTCATCTAGGCGAAACAACTTCTTGATGTCTACAGACGACAGATCACCCACAACCTGGACCCTCCAGCCCAAAAGGGCCGCCGAAAAAGATAGACAGGCCAGAACATGGCCCAGGTCATGATTGCAATAACGAAAAGCCCTCTCACCGTATTTCCAGGATTCGCGCCAATAGATGCTGGTGAGCGCCATGTAGAATCTACCTGGCTTTCTAAACCCTATGGGAAGATTTGCTCCTGGCACACGGGTTCTAATCTCTAGTTGGTGATCATAGGGGCGATAATGTGCCAGGATTGCTCCATCCGGCTCAAGAATACCCGGTGGTAGCAGCAGGTGGGCCTCTGTGGGATGCAAATTTCCACTGGAGGGGTCGATACGCAGTGACCATTTGCTATCTCCAAAGGACTTCCACCCTGAAATGGCCAGTGAAAGCTCCAAAAATTGCCCTATGCCTTTAAGATCGAATTTAGCACTCTCCACACCCTCGCGAGTGAGCATGGACTCGTAAGATACCGTAGAATTTTCACGCTCAAACGGCAGACATAGCTTCTCACAACCCAGATAAGAGCGAAAGGGGTCGGGCTGGCAATCCCAGTCCAGATAGCCCAGCGAAGTCGCATAACGCCTGGGATGATGCTTGGTGCGCTCGTGATAGTGGAAAACCGTTTCAAGATTGGATTTCATGGGGCAGCCTTTGTCGTTTTTACACCAAAAAACCCCCTGGTTTCCCAGAGGGTTTATCTGATCTGGTGTGATCAAGTCCAAAACAACCGGACAAAGATCGGTAGCTCCTGCGTTTTTCCAGCTTTTGGCTTCCTCCCTAAGGATTCAGTCCC
>CAZRLV010000306.1:2948-4603 GCA_964600955.1 uncultured bacterium | reverse complement strand
CCGGTGATGTAGCTAGATTGATCAGACAGCAAAAAAAGGACTACATTGGCAATTTCCTCAGGAGTGCAAAGCCGTTTTAAAAAAGAGCCCCCTGCAACCTGTTTTCTTTTCGCTTCAGACCAATCGGAAGTCATATTAGTGATTGTAGCCCCTGGAAGCAGGGTGTTTACACGAATATTATAGGCACCGAGCGTCCTTGCGAGGCTGATTCCCAAGCCTGATAGTGCAGCCTTGCTTGCTGAGTAGCTTGCTTTGTTCGCGCCTTTGACTCCTACTGGTGAAGAAACAAGAACTATGCTCCCTTTCTTTTTGACCTTGAGAATCGGAATGAGTACCCGCAATATGTAAAAAGCAGAATGAACATTAACATTAAACGATCCATGCCAGTCCTCCAAACTCATGCTTTCGATGTCCTGATTTCCTCTGGAAATGCCACTAAGTTGAACAAAACCTGCAAAGGGAGCAAAAGAAGCTAACTTGTCTTTAAGAAGGGCTTCCAATTCGTCGGAATTGAAATCAACGCAAAGGGACTTGAAATTAGGATGGTACTCCAACCTGAGTCTTTCCAAAACCTTTAGGTTCCTACCCATACCAAGAACGTTATAGCCATTTTCTACAAGCGCACCTGCCAGTTTCGTCCCCATGCTTCCACTGGCACCAGCTACAACAATGGTTTCCCTATTTTCTTCTTCCATGATGCACCCTCCACCACATATTACCCTGCTTTCTCAAAAGACAATTACAGACTGAAATGACCTGAATAGATTACCAGATTGGGAAAAGGAACTAGAAGAACTATAGAACTAAAGGGACGAGAAAACCACCACCGCGTCATCCTGAACTTGATTCAGGATCCAGGGGTTAGGCCACGTTGAATGCTGAGGAAGCGAGGATGGATACTGGATCGAGTCCAGCATGACGATGTTTAAGGGTTTTCAGACTCTAGGATGGTTTAACAAGGTAAACGTTTCCATCCCCTACGGGGAATTCTCTGTGTCAGACGAAGTCATGGGACTTTTGAAAAGACCCAGGAGCGGGAATAGCACAAGTTGAACTTCATGAAAAATATCAAATCAACACCGCTGATGTGAAGCCTGAACAATGCCCAACTGCCATTCGAGAAGCAGTCCAAACAAAGTGTACGGGAGCAGACAATATAATTCGGATTTCTATGAAAGATGCCTATGACTTTCTAAAGGCTCTAAACAACCCACTAGGAGTAGCATTTGAAGCCTGTAGCCGTGATTTTAAGAAGATTCAATCTGCCAGAAATAGCTCCATTCTAATTCATGGGCTGGACGCTAGTGACTCGGATCGCAGTTATCTTAATCTCGAAAAAATTGTATTGAGCCTGAATTTTTTTGATGAAAATGATGCCGTAATTTTTCCTAGAATGGATGAAGTCTAAATGCTTAAATTTTGTCATCCTACGGCTTGACCGCAATGGCGTTTGGTTAAGAATTTGGATATGAAAAACCCTAAATTGATGCTTGTTTCATGATGGTGGAACCCCCACGGCGTCATCCTACGGCTTGACCGGGGGATCCATTCAGACGGGCGTAAAAAATCTTTGTCTTCATTCTAAATTCTTGTTTTTAAGATGGATCCCCTGGTCAAGCCAGAGGATGACAGGGTTTGGGTGGCAAAGGATGACG
>CAZRLV010000306.1:0-2848 GCA_964600955.1 uncultured bacterium | reverse complement strand
CCATTGCTTCTTCTATTGACTTCTGAATTCTGTCTCCTGACTCCTGTATTCTGTATTCTGTATTCTAAGGAATCTTTCTTAGAATTTTTCTCAGGGTTAGTTTTTCTTGGCGGGAGAGGGCTTTTCCCAAGTTTTTGATCACGAGGGTGAAGCCGCCAAAATCCTGGTGGTAGAGGACATGGTTTGAGGTTCTTGAAAAGGACCTCATGGCCTGGAAGCGACCCATTCTATAGATGCGCTCTAGGCTATGTGGGGCCATTTGTTTTTTGAACTCCTGGCTTTTGATTAAGAAAGCCTGATCTAGAGCAGGCAGATCTAGCTTCAGGGCCGGCTCAATGGATACGGCTTCCCATTGCAAACTCGCATGCGAAAAGGATTTAACCTCGCCAAGAGCCGGAAATGAGAAAAACTCCGATTGAAGATTTCTTGCCAGTTGCTGATGCACGACAAGACCCTGAGATGGGCTTTGCAGCCAGCCTTTTGAGATCTGTAAATAGCGTTCTGAGAGAGTGAAAAACATATCCTTTTTTGAAAATCCAGCTCCGTTGGAGGCCCATTGATTTTCGGAAAGTCCCTGTTTTAAATAGGACTGCATGGCATTTTCAAGCGTCTCAAATTCCAGAATAAACAATCTTCCATTTTCCAACCCCGGACCTCTCACATTGGCGCTGAGAGACGAAAGAAAACCATTGCCTGGCTTGAGCTCGAGTTCAGCCGTAAGTGTCTCCTCACTCATTAATCTGGGACGCTCAGATAATTCAAAGGGTAGAGATGCTGGAAGCCTCAATAAACTTGGGATTCCGGTTGCCTGGACCTCTTCTAATTTTGGGCCGCGTTCTGATGGGGCCAGTACCTGACTGGAACGATGCAGAAAATAGCTAAAAAATAATACCCCAATCCCCAGGCACAGCAAGAGAACCAGGGTTGCCGTACGGGGAGAAACTAAGTTTTCACGCAAAGAACCAACCCTTTCCATTCCAGATCCATTCTCCCATGATTGGCTCAATGAAGTCGAGATTTCCAGGGATATCATTTGGACTTAGCCTCCTGAGCATCCTTATCCTCAGTAGACTTGGAGCGTGTAAAACCATAACCCTGCATGAGTTTTGCCTGAATTTTCTCGTGGTTCTGTCTCCACTGAGCCATTTTCTCAATGCGTTTCTCAAGAACGAAGATCAAACCCAGACCCTGCTTTAAATGCAAAATATAAGCTAAAACCAGGGGACTGGTCTCAGTTTCAAGGCGATCTAACTCCTGGCTGACCTCCAGGATTTTCTTCTCACGCTCACCAAGACCTCCAGGGAGAATACCCATCAAGGTCAAAACCCGCCTTTCAAGAATCAAGATCCTGGAATTCATCAACTCTAAAACTCTGGCCTCCTCATTCATTTTCTCTTTGATCTGTTGCATCTCAAAACGTAGTTTTTCGGCCTTGATTTCAATTTTTGGATAAAGGGCAAAACTTAGAATCAAGATGAATGCAATACTAAGAAGCTTACGCATCCAACCCGATACCAAAAGGGCGCTGCCCATAAGAAGGCCCCCCGCAGTGCCGCCCAAATGTCCCCATACGTCAATTCTTGGATAAACAAAGGGAATGAGGCAGTTGATCCCCACAAGAACAATCAACACGCGCAAAAGCTGATTGAACTGAAAGAGATAAAACCCTCTTTCATTCGAGCGCAAAATTAAAAGGGCGGAGACCGCTCCGCCGAGTAGGCCAAAAAGAGCGCCCGAAGCCCCTACTGAAGTCGTCTCAACAAAGGCCAGTGAAGCAAGCATCCCGCAGATTCCGCTCACGAGATAGAGTATCAGGAACTGAAGTCCTGAGTAGAATCTTGCGCAGATTCCTCCCAGATAATGCAGCCCCAATAGATTGACCATCAGATGCACAATTCCCCCGTGCATGAAGATTCCAGCTCCAAGATGCAAGGGGCTGCTTCTAACCCAATTGAATACATTAACTCCCCAATGAAGATAACGATTTGGGTCAGGATAGAACCAGTCAGAAATCATCTGCACCCCATAGACAAGTCCCAAAAAAACCATCAGAAACTTAAAAACTTCTGTTTTAAGCGGATAATCGCGAAGCTCACCGGGATTGGATTCACCCAATATCACTTGATGACAGATTTTTTCATCGAGGTGATGCAGAATGCGAGTGCCCTGAATGGAACCCGAAGCAAAGGTCTCGACACCCGAAGGTCTCTCCTCTGTAGCGTGTAGGACCAGTAATTGAATCCTCTTTGGCATGCTCCATGGCCTTGAGTGGTTCACCGCCTCTTTTTGAATTCTTTTCAAATCTTGCAGATCCTGAGTTTTCAGGCTGTAAATCAAAAAAAGCTCCCAGGTTTTCTTAGCTGGAACGAAATGGAAATAGAGCTTGCCGTTTTCCTGGAGATCCTGAATACGGTATAATTCACAATGTTTTGGCCTTACTTCCGCCACAAAAGCTTCCAGGGCAGATTCTCCTGGTCCTCTTTCTAGTCCAAGCTCTGGTCTGCTCATCTCCCCTTCCCCAACCACTTTTTTCTGGTTATTACTCTAAGCGGCCCGCCAGCAAAATGATCTATGATCTTTCCTTGCATTTTGATCTGAACATGCTCGCTTTCCACCTCGATAATCTACCCGCCAATTACAGTCTCAACCATTGCGCCCTGGAGGACTGCATCCGTGAAATCATGACTCAGAGTTCCATCAGCCTCAATAGAACCCGCAGCTTTCTCGTCTTTAACGCTCCCGGACGTCGCTATCAAGTCTCAAAGGATCGTAAATTGCGCCTGGGCGCCTTGCTTTCCAAAAAACGA
Organism: uncultured bacterium; assembly: GCA_964600955.1. Classification (GTDB taxonomy): domain Bacteria; phylum Muiribacteriota; class UBA6191; order UBA6191; family UBA6191; genus CAZRLV01. The sequence continues at coordinate 41 of CAZRLV010000306.1, read as the reverse complement.
CATCCCAAGCTAGAGGTTTCTTACCATCAAGCCCCCCTGCA
>CAZRLV010000305.1:0-4610 GCA_964600955.1 uncultured bacterium | reverse complement strand
AAACCCGGTCAAACTTCCAAGTTTTCTTTCACACCCACCGAGCCGAGTATTCTCAAGGACTTTGTGGTGGGCCCCAAACCTCCATTGCCCCCTTCAGTCTATGTGGCCCCGGATATTTACGAAATCGATCAAATCAATGAGGCATTGGATTCTGGCTCTGACGACGTTCCCGAGGAGCCGCCGGTTGAAGAGTCGCCCGTAGACACTCAACCGCCAGATGACCAGGTTCCCCCGGACGATACAACTTCCCCGGATAATGATGTTCCACCCACCGGCGATCCGGGAACTCCGGGTGACCCCGCCAAACCTATTCGTCCTCCGAGGATTAATTTTCGACAAGGGCTGGGGTTAAACAATCAACTCTCAAGACTTTTTGGACAGATCGGCAAGGACCTGATAAAGCTTTTCAAGGCTTTTGAATCCGGTACCACGGGCTCTGGTGAAACTGACAGTGGAAAAACAACACGAAAGTTAGAAATTGAGAGATCGGGCTCAAAATTTCGTGAAGTTGAAGATGGGGATAAAACCAAGGGATTTACAGGTGAATTCCGTCTCAAAGGTAAAAGTTCCACAACCCTTTTTCGCATTCGGGAAACCGAACAAGCCGAAGACGGCACCCGGGAGTTCAGCTTCCAAGGTGCCCGAATCCAGCGCAATATATCTTTCCAGAGTCATGCGGAACTATCTAAAACCAGGGAGACGGATATTGATTTCACGCGTTCCTTCAAAAGACAGCTCAATACAACGGCTACCTTTTTTCAGGGTACCAAACGCTAAACACAGAAACACTCGATGATGGCACCAAGAGGACTGAGAGTGAATTCAGTTTTCAAGGCGCTCAGGCGAAGCGCAAATTGACGGTTGCTGGAAAAACCAGTCTCTCTTTTGGAGGTCTGGGTGAAGAAATTGCCGATTCCAAACGGTTTTTAGGACCCCCCTCAAGCATCAACCTTCCCTCTGGTTTCGGCTCCGGTGCTATCCGGGCCAATTATCCCAGTGAACTTCCCAACTTTCCAGTAGATGAAGTTTCCAGGTCTAATAAGCGTAATTCTCAGACAGAGTTTACCTTGTTTAAGGGGAGTGGAACCCGTGAAACGGAGGTTTCTGCAGATGGGAGTGTACGTCGTCAGTCTGGCACCCTTGACTTCAAGGGAGCTCAACTCAAAAGCAAGCAGGTCGTAAAAAATAGTTTGGAACGCGTTGCCGGTGAGGACGGACAGCTTGGAGCCCCTGATCGCGACAGGGTATTGCGGCGGTCGCGAGAGTTTGCTCGTTTTGAGGGCAACCAGGACTTTGAACGTGAAACTCGGATTCGTAGAAAGACCCGTGAAGCCAGAGGTAATGATGAAGATGTTGTACGTGATGGCTTTAAGCTACAAAGGAAAGCCCGCGAGCAAACCCGCACCCAGTTAAAAACAGAAGGGTTTGAAACCCAGAGCACGCGGCGAGGAGACCGTTTGAGGCGTGATCGTAAGGAGTTCTCCTTTGAGTCGGATGAAGTTCAGAGAAAATTAGCGGTAAAAACCCGTAAGGATTCACCCACAAGGTTCGCAGAGGATGGAGACGAAACCCGCAGAACCAAGGTCAGAAATCGGGTTAAAATAGATACCGAGAGGGACCTCAAAGGCGAAGTCCGTGAGACTACGGATGTATTGCGTTCTGATCGCGTTAGGCATCGCGAGCGCAAATTTGAGTTTTCTGGTAGTGAAGATCAGCGCCGGGTTCGAGTTAGAAAGCGAAATGATCAGGTTGCTCGTGAAGCAGATGGAGACCGAATTCGTCTCACTCAGGGGACTCGCAAGGAAAAACTGACCCGTAAAAGTGAACTTAGCGGTCAGGGTGTAGAGCGTAGGGAAGTGATCACTCCACGGGGGATTCGTAACAGCGAAAATGAGATTGAATTTGATCAGTCCAGCAAACTAAAGCGTCGGTCCAAGGGGGAGATGGCTAGTTTTCAGCTCTCAGGCCAGGCCGATGGTATCTTGGGGCGGGGTAGACAGAGAGTTTCGCGGGATCGGGGGCAGGAGGTTCGGGTTGATGAAGAGAACGGGACAAGAAAACTCCGGTCCGAGAAGTTTCAGAGACGATCACGCAGTGCCGAATTTCTTTTGAGTCGTCAGGGGATTCCTAGAAGTCAGTCACGTGATAAAACGGAGAGAGAGCTACTGAACCAATTTGACGGTCTTGATCTTACGGGTCGAAGGCAGGTTGGACAAGTCAGTAGAGACGATGCATCTAGGGCGGCTCAGGTCTTGACTGGTGGCATACGTGGCGGTGGCGGGGGCCTTGGAAGGGGGAAGGCTAGAGTCATAGGGAGCGGAGATCTTCAGTCGCAGGCACGGGCTAATGCGGGTGCGGCTCGTTTTAGAGGTGGACCACAAGCAGGGAGCTCACGATTAGCGACTCTTGGAGCCCGGGGACTTCCTCAAAATCGCAGAACTCTGGGCCATGAAGCTGCGCATGTGGTTCAACAAGGTGGCAGCTCTCGTACTCAAAAGGCCCGCCATGATGCCATGATGGCCACCATCCAGAACACACGTAAAACGGTGGCGTCAGAAAATACAGGAGCTTTAGCTTCTCGCGGTGAGGCACGCGCAGCAGCGCAACATATACATCGCGGTAAAGAAACCAGACCACAGAGCCCACCCACAGTTTTTGGAAATGATTCCCTGAAGGGGGAGGCTAGAACCCAAGATCCTATTGTAAAGCTTAACACTGAGGCTCCAACCCTAGCAGCGCCTCAGGCTCCGGCAGAAACTTCAAGTATTGAACTTGAGGCTACCATTGCTAAATCAGATGTTCAAGAAGCGGGAAATGTGCCAGAAAAAGGCGTAGGTAACACCCCTGAAATTGCTGGTGGTGTAGAGCAAATTGACCGAAAAAGTGCCGAGGTTAAGAGAAAGCTTGAGGCCCGTGAGCAAAGAGCCAAGCAAGATGCTTTGCGAGAGGCATCCAAAGCTCGGCAAGCCCAGGCTTCTTCTGTCGGACAGGCTGAGGACTCGCCTTCAACCGGGGAAGCAAAGTCACGTGAGGCCGAAGCTAATAAGTTGTCTAAAGCCAATGAGGCGGCGGCTCGTAAAGCCCGTCAAGCCAGGCAAAAACTTGAAGCTCGAGCTAAACGTGAAGCAGAGGGAAAAAAGCGTCAATCGGCTGAGGTAGATCGAAAAGCTCGTGCCGAATTCAGGCAGAGAGCTCAGATAGAGGCGAAGAGAAAAGCGGATGATGACGACGATGACAAGGTTAAAAAGACCGGTTCAAAAGTCTCAGGAGCCGTCAAAAAATTCGGCCGAAGATTCGGAATTTGAGGTTGAGAAGTCAGAATGAAGATGAAGACTTTCGACGACCGTTTGAATGGATCTCCCGAGTCATCATTAGATCCACCAATGCGTCATCCTCTGGCTTGACCAGGGGCTCCATCTTCCTCTTCTCTTCAACCTTTCGTGTTTAAACCTTTTCTCCTTATCTTACAGCGTTGCCTGCAGGACTTGGGTGTAGTCGGTTACTCCCTGGAGGATTTTTCGGATTCCGGATTCCTTAAGGATTTTTAGCCCGCACTTCTTACGTGCGTAACGGAAAAGCTCGAACTCCATGGCTTCTTTTCCAATCAACTCGCGCAGTTCGCCGTTGGGGATTAAGAGTTCGTGGATGCCGATTCTGCCCTTATAACCCGTAAACGCACATTTATCACAGCCTACGGCTTTGAAAAGTTTGACCGGCTTTGTCGCCTTGACCCCCATGCCTGAAAGATCCTCAGGTGGGGCCATATACGCCTCTTTACAGGTTGAACAAAGTCTGCGTACCAGGCGTTGGGCAAGAACACAGGACAGAGTGGCCGCCACCAGATAAGTGTCACAGCCCATATTTGCAAGACGGGTGATGGTTCCAATGGCGGAGTTGGTGTGAATCGTAGATAAGACGAGGTGGCCGGTAAGCGATGCTTGAATTGCAAGTTCAGCGGTTTCCAAGTCTCGAATCTCTCCCACCATAATGACATCTGGATCTTGTCGCAAAATGGATCGTAAGCCTGTGGAGAAGCTCATGCCAGCCTTGGTCTCGATTTGACATTGGGTCATTCCATCGAGTCGATACTCCACCGGATCTTCCAGGGTGGTTACATTGGCATCATCTGTGGCGATTTCCTTAAGCATCGTATAAAGAGTTGTGGTTTTTCCAGAACCTGTGGGCCCCGCTGCCAGAATGATCCCGTGCGGTTTTTCAATAATCATGCGAACCATTTCTTCGTCGTCTTTGGCAAATCCTAAAGAGGAGAACTCCAGGACCACACTGGAGGTGTCCAAAACCCTGATGACGATTTTTTCACCATAAATACTTGGGATCGATGAAACACGAAAATCAATATCGCGTCCCTCATAGGCTAGCCGAATTCGACCATCCTGAGGGGCTCTTTTTTCAGAGATATCCAGATCTGCCATGACTTTTAGAATCGTGATGATATTGTCCTGGAGATGCTTGGGTGGTGAGGGGATCTCCTGGAGCATTCCATCGATTCGAAAGCGAATCAAAAAGCGTTTTTCGCGTGGCTCAACATGGATGTCTGAAGCCTTCATGCGAATGGCCTGGCGAAACAAAGTCTGAACATATTTAACCGT
>CAZRLV010000304.1:0-4644 GCA_964600955.1 uncultured bacterium | reverse complement strand
TTATAAGCCGCGAGGTCCAGATTAAATACCTGATCCTCATCGGCGGTCATGTTGATGGTTCCATTAAATCGCACATTGGTCGTGGTAATTGAAAAGCGTACGGCAGGGTCTGCGGTTGTGGGGTCTACAAAATTCAGGGGGTCTGCCACATCCACCACTCTAAAACTGAGCACCTTGGATGCTGAGGTTGTCTCTCCCGTGGCTCCGATGGTGTTTTGGATCTCAAGGGTCATGGTGACCACCGGGGGACGACAGTCCGATTTTACGTTGGTGACCCAAAGCGGTAGACTACAAACTGGAGCTCCGCTGACAGAGGGGTCGACGTTGATATAGTCCCGGATGGTGGGGCTACCGGTCATGACAATAAAGGAACTCTGAGAGCCAACCCCAATCTGATTTCCAGCGGCAACATTGAGCAAAACAAAATTGGATTTGAAGCTGGAGAGTGAGGTGTCCTCACCGCGAATTTTAATATTGTTGATGGGTTGATTCTCTTCGTCGCGTGCACCGTGTTTAAGTTCAACACTAACGCCTTCTTGGAGATCAACGATCCTCGATTGGTGAATGGTTCCGTCGGTCTCAAGGACTGGGATATTATCCCTGAAAAGGCCTTCGAATTTGGGTGCTTCATCAATGGAGCGAACATCTATCAGTACATTGATGAAGTTTGACTGGGTTTTACAGCCGTCGATGAGAAGGATTCTGGCTGGACAATTAGCCACGGTCTGCACTAGAAAACGCGCTTGATTCAATCCCCCCACCCCGGCAGGTTTGTCCTCAGCCGTATCGCCACTCTGAGGGGTCCACTGGATGCGGGCTGAGCGATAAGAGAGGCCGCTACTATAAGGTTCAACAATAATTTTGTCGGGCGGGGTACGGATTTGAGCCAAGGCCGGGGCATCATAAGCGAAGGTGAAAAGATTCGGGTTCCAATAGGGGCTGGTGCTAATTGAGGTCGGAGGCGAGGGGTCCCGGTCAAAAGCATGTACCCAAAAGGTTAGCGGGGTGTCCTCCGTGGCAGAAAGTGTAAGAGTAACTATTTCCTGGGTTGCTGTGGAAACAGGTACCGGTAACACGGCATCTGAAGCCAGATTGAGAAACTGGGGTTTGTCATTTTGGTCCAGAATCTCAATCTCGAAACGATAGAGGTTTTCAAAATCGGCCTTGCCTCCGGGGTCCTGGCTTTCAATGGCGATGGTTTGAATCTTGACCGCATCAGCACTGGTTGGGGTTCCCTCAAGCGTGAGAATATAATTTGTCAGTCCGGGAGTGGGCTCCGTGCTCAAGCTAAGCCAGGATGGAATATCTGAAACCACCAGAAGGGCGGTGGCGGAGTTATTTCCATCGACATTTTTTTCGGAAAATCGATTTTCATCGTCATCAGCCCCAAAGGTGATTGAAATGGATTCACCCTGCTGAGCTTTAAAAAGTGGTGCGGGAGAGCCTGTACGGAAAGGCTCAAAAAAATCTGGATTTTTCTGGACTGTGATTGCAAAGGGTTGCCTGGCGTAGATCGTAGTTTCGGGGGGAAAAGCACCGGTCACCAACCCCAGAGTGCTTAGACTCAAGATCTGAGGAGGGTCTTCAACCGTGGTTACTGAGAGCACTACACTCATTTGGGAGCTCTCGACACAAGTAGCTTCTTCTTGCAAGCTGGTTTGATTTAAGGCTCTATTATAGAGACGAACCTCATCCAGAAGCCCTTTGAAGTTAGAACTTCCAATTTTTAGTTGGGGGTTAGTTCCTGTGACCAGATTTCCAGAGTGAGCGGTTGAGGCAATCTCAATACCATTCAAGAACAGAGATATCTGCGTCCCATCATAAACTGCTTCCACATGGGACCATTCTCCGGGAATAAGAGAGCCCCCGCCAAGGGTTTTAGTTCCCTGATTCGTACTCAAAGTGAAGCTGACCGAAGCGGTTGCCCCCTGAGCCCGGGTTTCAAGAAAATAGGCTCCATCCAACTCCTCCAGCAGTAGGCCATCAGACAGACTCGTAACTCCAGGAGTCCCAACCTGGACCCAGACAGCAAGGCTCATTGTCGATCTAATGGCCGGGCGTACGCTCTGGGAGATTTGTACTGTGTTGGAAATTCCATCAAAAGAGAGAGCTTGTCCCACCACCCCCTTAACCCTTGTAGCCCCATTGATAATACCGGAGTTGCTATTTTTGGAGGAGTCAATGACGGCTGTGGGAGACTTGCCCTCAAATCCATAATGGGCGACCAGGTTCGAGCTTGTGTTTAGCTCACCCAGACAGGTTTGGACACCGGATATTCCTTTCTCATCTGTGGCACGAAAGCGTAGGATGTTTTCATCGCGAAACCGGTTTCCAAAGGGTTTCCATTCTAGAAAGGAGATTGTGCTTTGAGTGCTAAGGCTCGAAGGCTTAACGGATCCGTCCTGGGGATCCTGGTAATAGTTCAAGGTCGTTGGACTCCGGAAGAAAAATTCAGCATCAAATTGGGGGACATTCTCGTCAATGGTCAAATCACCTGAGCCAAGGCGCACGATGTCAGAGAAGCTGTAGCTAATTTTATCCTCACGGTCCAGTTCTGAGCCGCAAAGCACGAACTGGGCTAGTTTGTTTTCATCGATGACTAGGGGGAGGGTGGAAGAACCTGAGGTTCGGCAATAGGTTTGCTCTGTTGATCCTCCAAGTTCCTTGCACACATTTTGAGGGCTCAACTGATAAGGGCTGGCCGGAGAGTTAACCCAGCAAAGCGCCGCGAAATTTGAGGAATTATTGTTTTCGATGGGGCGCAACGTACGAGCAAACGAAATTGCCGTTCCAGGAACTAATCCACCCTGATCGTCGCTGACATTATCAATGGCGGTGAACTCCAGGACGCGGTTTTTGTCAAGTGCCAGATTTTCATTGGACTGCACATTCAAGTAAACGGTAACCTCCCCGGTGGGAGCCGAGGATTTGGGGTTCATTTCATGGATGAAAGAGGATGGAGATTCAAACCCCTCGGCGGTGAGGAAAATCGTAGCGGGAAGAGAGCCGCCACCAAGTAGGCCAAGCTGAATGTCAAGTGGGTCTACATCGAAGATTCTCAGAGCCGTGGTGAATACCTGAGTTCCCTCACTGACCTCCACAATACGGGGGTTATTGCTGTCAAATTCCGGGGCCGCGTTCACTACGAAGGTTGAAATTGCCGTCGATGTAGTCCCTGCGAAATCCTTGATACTGGCGAAAAGTGTGTGAGACCTTGGTCCTAGAGCAAAGATCACATTGATCAGGGTGAATTTAGCAATTCCAAACCCACCTTGAGAATCAAAGTCCTTGGTGAAATTTGCCTGATTAGCAAAATTGGCGCCTGGAGCCAGGGTAAAGCGCACAGGGCTTAGAAATTCCACCTTTTCATTGAACCAGACCTTAAGAGACGAAAGATCAAAAGCGGTATCGTCAGAATAGGTGAGAATGATACTCATATCACCAGAAACTTCTGTGGGTGGCGTGGCAGGTAAAGGGCTGACAATAGTTAGTGTTGGCGGAGTGATATCAAGTGAGGCTACAACGGTTTCAGCCAACAGGGCTCCCTCTCCAAAAAGGTCCACGAAGGAAGAGATTTTGCGGCCCGATTCTCCACCGAAAACACGCGAGGAAACTTGATCGGCGCCCTCATTGAATGTTCCATTGCCATCGCCGTCCACCTCGATAATGCTGACAACATCGGTCCCATAGGCATCACCTGCGTTTTTTTTACGAACCTTGGGTTGAAAATCGGCTTTGATCTGCGGTTTTTCAAAAACCACCAGTGGCCCTTCATCAGCGTCAGCAAAGCCGTTTCCATCCAGGTCCACATCCTCTTGAATCACCAGTCTCTCAGCCAGTTGCCCCGCCTTCCAGTCATTGGGGTTCCAGTCAAAACCCGAGGAATTCACCAGGAAATCCTCGCGAAAACTCTTGAGACGACCCTCCCATTCCTCAAGTTCTTTCGTGGCGTGTACCTCCAGTTTTAGATTTTGGTCGGCGGAGAAATCAATATCAGCGTTGACCGTGAGATTCACTTTCTCAGAGGTGTTACCCAGGACTCTATTATTCACGGCGGGACGAAAGGAGAGGCTTTTCTCGATTGCCGGAACGCCTCCAAGGCTGCGCCGTGAAAATGTAACTTTAATTCTGTGCGTAGAGGTGTAGAGAGCCTCCAAGCTTGTAACATAGTTTGTCTTGGATAGTGAAAGCAGGTTTTGCGTGGCGGTTTCGAGGATGCGCACAGAATAATTTCCGGCCTGATTGGAAACTCCTTCTCCCAGAAGCAGATAGGAAACTTCACCCAGGCCCGGGTCATCTCGTACCGCATAGAGCTTTACGGCAACATTTTGCAGCGGGGATTTATTGCCTTCCTGTAGACTGACCCTCTGCACGGTTTTTTGGGTCCTTGATACGGAATTTCGCGAAACCGAGGACGAACTGCCAAGAGGGAAGCCTACATTTCCCTGAACTTCAGCGACTGTACCCACAGATTGCGCTGTGGATCCACCGGGAGTAGCGGTAGTTCCTCCTGTTATTGGAACGCCCCCGCCTGATCCTCCTCCACCGCCCCCACAGCCCTGGAGTCCAAGCAAAAGCAGGGTAGCCAGCGGTAATATCCTGAAGGGACTAATTTTCATGGCAAAACCAAAAACAAGAAACCAC